>NZ_JAWLBP010000042.1:0-20555 GCF_041687595.1 Guyparkeria sp.
GTCGAGCACCTCGAACAGCCAACGACCGACATGCTCGATGACAAGTGCGGGCCAGGCGGCAAGCGCCGGGCTGAAACCCGCCAGGAACAGGGTAAACAGTGCCAGCGGAGTGACCAGGATGGAGACCAGCGGCACGGCCAGCAGATTGGCGGGCAATGACGCGAAGGCGACACGGTCGAACAGCCACC
Organism: Guyparkeria sp.; assembly: GCF_041687595.1. Lineage (NCBI taxonomy): Bacteria > Pseudomonadati > Pseudomonadota > Gammaproteobacteria > Chromatiales > Thioalkalibacteraceae > Guyparkeria > Guyparkeria sp. The sequence continues at coordinate 189 of NZ_JAWLBP010000042.1, forward strand.
ACGTCAGCGGCAGCAATCCGAGCATCAACAGCCACTGCAGCCGAACGAGCCCGACAAGGCCGGTCCAGCGTGTCCGCCCCTGGATCACGGCGAGGATCAGGAGTACGGCGGCGAAGGACAGCCAGAACCCCATGTCCAGGGGTGCGAACGGATCAATGGCCACGACCAGCACGAAAGCCACCAGCCACAGATCGAACAGACGCCAGCGTCGCCGTCCCAGCACCCCTAGGAGAAGGATCGTCAGCATCAGCGCCGCGCGCAGCGTGGGAATCGACAGCCCGGCCACCAGCGCATAGGCCCAGGCCGCGGTCACGGCGGCCGCTGCAGCGGCCCATTGCGCCGGGAAGGCCGAATGCACGACCAGCCGCGGCCAGATCGCCCGGGCGAACAACCCGACCAGGGCAGCGATCATGCCGACATGCAACCCGGATATCGCGAGCAGATGGTTGGTCCCCGTGGCCAGCAGCGCCTCCCATCGGTCGTCATCCAGTCCGGAGCGGTCACCGATCGCCAGGCCGAGCAGCAACGCCCCGCCGGCACTCTTCTGGTTCGACCGGTCGGGGCCCGCCTGTCCGACCCGGGAAATGACCTCCTCCAGTCGCGCCTGCGCCCGGTACCGAACCCGGTCGACCAACGCCACCAAACCGTCCGCCTGCCCCAGCGAGACCGGCCTGCCGTCACGCAGGTAACCGGTGGCCAGCAGGTGGTGACGAAACAGCCAGCGGCGGTAATCGAATCCGCCCGGATTGGCGTACTCGTGCAGGGGCTTGAGGCGCGCGGTCAGTCGGTAGTGGTGACCGGGTTCAAGGCCCGCCCGTTCCTCCGCTGGCGTATAGTCACTGAGCCGGAGCCGCCCGCCACTCGGGATAGAGCGGCATCCCTCGCGGGCGGCCGGTTCGTTCGTGTCGACGGCCCGGGCCTCATCCACTTCGATGACGAAACGCCGACGGTCCGGGCGGTCGTCGATCAGGCCACGCACGGTCCCCGCGAGGTGGCAATCGATGCGCTCGTCGAACGAGGGCGTGCGATCGATCAGGACCGCGCCGCTGCCCAGGCTATGCGCCAGCCCGGCGAGCAGGGCCAGCATCAGCGCCACGCGTCGGAAACCGATCCACCATCCCAGCAAGACCAGTGGCAACAGCGCAACGCCCAGCCACACGGTCGTCTGGGGGACGGACAGGGCGAGCCGACCGGGCCAGGTTAGGGGCGCCAGCCAGACCGGGGCGCCCCCCGTCGTCCACGGGAGCAGCCAGGCGAGCAATGCCCCGGCCGGCCATGCGAGTAACAGGTTGCGTGTCGACGACGGCCAGCGGCCGACGGAGTTCGCCTCGCGGTTGATCATGCTGTCGCGTCCCTGCCGACGTGATCCACGGCCCGCACAACCCGTCGGGCGAGCCGACCGGCTGGCGTTGCATGCGAGCAACACCCGCGCATTCCTTGCTCTCGCGGTGTTGCGTTACCATGCCGGCATGAACACTGTAGCTGCCCCGACCATCCACTGCATCCCCGTCCTGTCGGACAACTACGTCTGGCTGATCGAGGGACTGGATGGCGCCACCGTCATCGTGGATGCGGGCGAAGCCGGCCCGGTGATCGAGGCGCTCGAGGACCGCGGCCTCACACCGGTGGGAACGATCATCACCCACCATCACGCGGACCACGTTCAGGGCCTGGGCGAACTGCTCGCCCGATTCCCGATGCCAGTCCACGGCCCCGACAGCTGCCGTCGCCACGGGGTGGACCATGTCGTCGGTGAAGGCGATGCCTTCGAGGTGCCCGGCATCGGCCGGTTCGAGGTCATGGCCACGCCGGGGCACACGCAGGATCACCTGACATACGTCCTCGGCCGGCACCTGTTCTGCGGCGACACCCTGTTCACGGCCGGCTGCGGGCGCCTTTTCGAGGGGACTGCCGCGCAGATGCTGCACTCGCTCGACCGGATCGCGGCACTCGACGACGACACGCAGGTCTATTGCGGGCACGAGTACACTGCAGACAGCCTGCGCTTTGCCGCCCATGCCGAACCGGATAACCCGGATATCGCCGCGCGAGTGAACGAGGTGGCCGAAAAGCGGTCAAGGAATGAGCCCACGGCCTGCGCCTCGCTTGTGCTCGAGAAGAAGACCAACCCGTTCCTGCGGGTGCGCGAGCCTGTATTGCGGTCAGCCATCGAGGCCTACGTAGGGCAACCGCTTCCGGACGACACGGAGGCCTTCGCGATGCTGCGGCACTGGAAAGACGACTTCGATGGCCTGGCGCGACTGTAGGCCGCCCACCCGGCCTGACACCCTTTATCACACGGCGTGATTCCCATGGACGACACACCTACCGCAGCCACGTTCCCCCGTTCCGCGAGAGCGCCTTGGCGACTGTTACTGCAGGGCGCCGCCCTGCTCCTGGCGATCCTGCTGCTCAACGGCTGCGCCAATCTCGCCACGCAGGACCCGGGCCGGGATGATCCGACCGAGGACGCCCGGGGCACCGATTTCAGCCCCCTGCCCGCCATCAGCGACAAGGGAAAGGCTCCCACCGACCACCGCGACGATCTCTGGGGTGCCGTCGCCTCGCGCTTTACCCTGCCGGTTCCCGACAACAAACGGATCGACGCGGAACTCGCCCGCTACGCGCGCCACCCCGAGTACCTCCGGGAAGTGAGCGAGCGCGCCGAACCCTACCTCTACATGATCGTGGAGAAGCTCGAAGCGGCCGACCTGCCCCTGGAACTGACCCTGCTGCCGGTCGTCGAGAGCGCCTACCTCCCCGGGGCCCTGTCCTCGAGTTCGGCGGCGGGCATCTGGCAGTTCATCCCCTCGACGGGCGACTATTTCGGGCTGGAGCGCGACACGTTCTACGATGGCCGGCGGGATATCGAGGCCTCGACCGAGGCGGCCGTCACCTACTTCAGCCAGTTGCGGGGCATGTTCGACGATGACTGGTCCACCGTCATCGCCGCCTACAACGGCGGGCAGGGCACGCTGTTCAACGCCATACGCTACAACCGCGAGCGCAACCGCCCCACGGACTTCTGGAGCCTGACCAACCTGCGCAAGGAAACCCGGGACTACCCGGCCCGCCTGTTCGCGCTGGTCAAGATCTTCTCGGAACCGGAAAAGTACGGCTTTTCCCCGCACCCGATCAAGAATGGCCCGGCACTGGCGCAGGTGGAACTCGACCGGTCGATCAGCCTGGTCAAGTTGGCCGATCTCACCGGTCTCGACCACGACGAAATCTACCGCCTGAACCCGGGTTTCGACCGCTCCATCACCGGCGGCAAGAAGCGCCAGTTGCTGGTGCCGCGGGAGACCAAGGGCCGCTTTGACGTCGACACGCTGAACTCGGCGGCGTCCGAGGCCGAGGACTGGCAGCGCTATACCATCGTCAAGGGCGACAGCTTCCACCGCATCGCGGGGCGCTACGGCAGTTCCGTCGACGAGATCCTGGCCATCAACCGTCGCCAATCCGCCCTGGCCCGACCGGGCGAGGTGATCCTGGTGCCGGCCGGGCGGGTTGACCGGGCAGTGGCCGCCGGCAATGCCCGCACGCACACCGTCCAGTCCGGTGAATCACTCTGGTCCATTTCCCGCAAGCACGGGATCAATCTCGCCGAACTGCGCCGGATGAATGCCTTCGGCGACAACCCGGTACTGCGCCCGGGCGACAAGGTGGTCGTGGGCGTCGCGTCGGCAGCCGAGACGGGAAGTGGCCAGGGCGGAGCCCCGTCACGCTACGTGGTCCAGCCCGGCGATACCTTGTGGCACCTCGCCCGGCGCTTCTCCACCACCGTGGACGAGCTGAGCGCACTCAACCAGCTCGGGCCCGACGGGAGCCTCCGGCCCGGCCAGGAACTGGTGGTGGCCAGCAACTGAGCCTGCCGCCGTACCGCGCACGAAAAAACGGGGCCAAACGGCCCCGTTTTTCGTTGGCGCAATCGGCAGGCTTCAAACGCCCCGGTCGATGCCCAGCCAGCGCTCGGCGTTCCTGCGCGTCAGGTCGGCCATCTCGTCGAGCGTCATGCCCCGCACGTCGGCCAGCATCTCGGCCACATGGCGAACACGGATGGGGTTGTTGGGCTTGCCACGATAGGGGACCGGGGAGAGATACGGGGAGTCGGTCTCAACCAGGAGCCGGTCGGCCGGCACCTTCGTCGCCACCTCGCGCAACTCGGCCGCGGACTTGAAGGTCACGATGCCCGAGAAGGAGATGTAGAAGCCCAGGTCGAGCGCCCGCCGGGCGGTATCCCAGTCCTCGGCAAAGCAGTGCATCACCCCGCCGCACTCCTCGGCATGTTCGCGCTCAAGCACGTCCATGGTGTCGCCGGGCGCACCGCGCGTGTGGATGATCACCGGCTTGCCCACCACCTTGGCCGCCTCGATGTGCGCGACGAACCGGTCGTGCTGCCAGCGCTCCCCCCGCTCGCAGTGGAAGTAGTCCAGTCCGGTCTCCCCCACGGCGACGATGGAGTCGGCGTGGCGATCCTCACGAATCGCCGACACCAGGTCATCGGCCGGGATCACCTCGCCGACCTCGTCGGTCGGGTGCAGGCCGTAGGACAGGTAGACCACGGGCCGACCCGCCTTGCGATCGGAATTGCCGGCTAGATACGGGGCGACCAGGTCGGTCATCGACCCCCAGGACGAGGGCGAGATGGCCACGCAGAGCATCTGCCTGACCGCCTCCTCGTGGGCGACCTGCATGAAGCGATCGAAGTCGTTGTCGAAGGCCTCGAGCTCTACGCGGTCGAGGTGGCAATGGGAATCGAAAAGCTGCATCGGCGAACCGGGTGGTTTCAGGTCACATGGTGTAGGTCGGCGCGTCTTTCTCCAGGGAGCCGGCCAGGTAGGTCTCGATCTGTTGCCGGGTCTTGCCGTGGTCCATGGCCCCGAACTGCACGCCTATGCCCGGAGTCTTGCCGCCCTGGTTGCCCGGGGGTGTGATCCAGATCACCTTGGACGCCACCGCCAGACGCTCCGGGCTGCCCATCAGGGTCAGCGTCAGGAAGATCTCCTTGCCCAACGGAATGTTGTTGTGACCGGGAATGAACAGCCCGCCGTTCTTCACGAACGGCATGTAGGACCGGTAGAGGGTTTCCTTGTCCGGGATGTCGTGGTGGACCATGCCTCCACCGAGGCCGCCCCCGTTTTGCGCCGCTGCCATGACCTGCTCCTTATCGATGGTTGCGTGGATCCCGGTGGTTCGGGGACCAGCGGTCCGCCGATCCCGACGGATCCGGAATCTCGTGGTGCAAGTCTAACGGCTTTCGCCCCGAGTCGCCTACCCGGGGACGCGACTGGCAACCTCGGAACGACGGGCGAACCCACTGGTACCGATCAGCCGCCCGGTTCCAGGCGACGTGGCAAGCGCGGGTCGACGAGGTCCAGGGCGAGTTGCTCGACGGCAAGCTCCGGGTGGAGGGGATGGCCGGCCTCCCGGGCAAACCGGACCAGGCGCGACTGGACGGCCAACCAGTGTCCGGCATCGCGGGACTGCGCCAGTTGCTCGATACGCGACTCGAGGACGGCAGGCACGTCCGGTGGGAGTCCGGCCTGGCGACGGGCCACGGCGGCCCACAGACGCAACAGCCAGCGGGCCAGGGCCGGCCTGGGCAGGGACAGCCAGGGTTCGATAACCCCCACCGGGTTGCCCTGGCCGGCCATCAGGTCCACCCACGCCCGGGTCACTGCCTGCCAGTCAAACGTCAGCTCCCCGTCTTCCAGCAGCGCGGGGTCGTCGACGAACGCCGCCAGTCGGGCCTGCTCTGCCGAGAGCCCCCCGGCCGCCTGCCACCAGTCGGCCAGCTCGGCCTGGCGCGGCTCGCGCAGGCGCAGGCGCTGCAGCCGGGAACGAATGGTGGGCAGGAGACGGTCGACGTGCTCGACCGTACAGAGAAACTGCGTCGCCTCGGGCGGTTCCTCGAGCAGCTTGAGCAGGGCATTGCCCGAGTTCCGGTTTAGCCGCTCGATGCGTTCGATGACGATCAGGCGCATGCGCCCGTAGCGCGTGAACCAGGCACCCTCGATCAGGTCGCGGATGGCGTCGACCGGGATGTCCCGATGCTCGGGATCGTCGGCCAGCCGATGGACATCCGGGAAGCTGCCCTGTTCGGCCTGGCGACACGCGCGACATTCCCCACAGGGCCAGCCGTCCCTCGGCGCCTCGCAGATCAGCCGCCGAGCCAGCGTCTCGACCAATGCCGTCATCGTCGTTCCCAGCCGGCCGTGCAGAAGCAGTCCGTGCGGCAGGTGGCCGGCACTCACCATCCGGTCAAGCTGCGCCCAGGCATCCCGCACCCAGGCCGCCCCCTCGATCGTCTGCGGCTGGCTGGACAGGCGGCGCTCGGCGAGTCCGGCAATCTCCTCCGCGGCGTTCTCAGCCATATCGGGCCTCCAGCGTGCTCTCGATCCGGGCCCGGACCGCGTCGATCGGAGCGCTGGCATCCACCCGCACGAGGCGTTCGGGGTACTGTTCGGCCAGCCGCACGAACCCCCCGCGCACCCGCTCGAAGAAGGCCAGCGCCTCCTGCTCGAAGCGGTCGGCGGCCTCACGGGCCGCGGCCCGTTCCAGGCCCAGCTCCACCGGCACGTCCAGCCAGAAGGTCAGCGACGGGTTGCAGCCGGGATGGGCGATGCCGGCGAGCTGCTCGATCACCTCGCTGGACATCCCACGGCCGGCACCCTGATAGGCCCGCGACGAGTCGGTGAAGCGGTCGCAGACCACCACGTGGCCTGCCGACAGTGCCGGTCGGATCACCCGCTCGACGTGCTGGGCCCGGGCGGCGAACATCAGCAACAGTTCGGTGGACTCGGCCACCGGCTCGTCACGCACTGCCTTGAGGACATGACGCAATTCCTCGGCCAGCGGCGTGCCCCCCGGCTCGCGCGTGGTGACGACGCTCTCGCCACGTGCCTCGAACCACTCGCGCACGAAGGCCATGGCCGTGCTCTTGCCGGCCCCCTCCAGTCCCTCGAGCGTGACAAAACGCGTGGTGTCGACCGCAGTCACTGGGCAACGGCCTCCCCGCGCTGATGGGCCCGCCAGCGCAGGACCGCGCGATTATGCTCCTGCAGTGTGCGCGAGAAGTGGTGCCCGCCGCTGCCGTCGGCCACGAAGAACAGGGAGTCGGTTTCCGTCGGGCGCGTCGCGGCCACCAGCGAGGCCTTCGACGGCAGGGCGATAGGCGTCGGTGGCAGTCCGTCACGCGTGTAGGTGTTGTAGGGGGTGTCCTGCCGCAGATGCTTGCTCAGCAGCACGCCGTCATAGTCGTCGCCCATGCCGTAGATGACCGTCGGGTCGGTCTGCAGCCGCATGCCGCGCTGGAGGCGGTTGACGAACACGCCGGCCACCTCGCCCCGCTCCTCGGAGATGGCCGTCTCGCGCTCGATCACCGAGGCAAGAATGAGCGCCTCGTAGGGCGTTTCGATCGGCAGGTCGTCGTCACGCTCGGCCCAGGCGGCTTCCAGGTGCTCCCGCATCAGCCGGTGGGCGCGGCGGATCAACTGGCGATCGGTGGTGCCGGCGGGATAACGATAGGTATCGGGATACAGCCAACCCTCGAGGTGGTCGACCGGCAGTTCCAGGGCCTCGATGACGCCATCCGGGGAGATGTCCTCCAGGGTGCGCTCGATGCGCGGGGCGCCGGCGACGATCTCCAGGAACCGCCGCGCGGTGACGCCCTCGGGGATGGTCAGGGAATACTCGATCACGTCGCCGGACGCCATCCGGTCGAGCAGCGGGCCGAGGCGTTCCCCGGCGGCGATCTCGTACTCGCCGGACTGGATGGCCCGGGCCTGGCCACGGAATCGGGCCGTCCAGTAGATCACCGCCTCGGGCAGCACCGGATTCACCGCATGAATCGAAGCCGCGACGTCGCGCATCGTCTCGCCGCGCTCGACGACCACGGGCACGGGCTTATCGGCCACCGGCATCTGCCAGTAGCGATAGGCCTCGGCCACCCCGAAGAACAGGGTCGCCAGCAAGACCATGCCTCCCGCCCAGATCACGAACACCCCAAAGGCTCGCCGCATTGATGACTCCAGAATTCACGAAATCGGTCGGCGTCGGAGGAGCCCGGGCTCCGTCCTCGACGCCTGGCCGGAAAGACAATCGTCTCAGTCGGGGGTTCCGCCACCCAGCTCCTGTCGCGCCAGGCGCCCCCAGTGAGTGCCCGCCAGTGCATCGGCCAGCGAGTCACTCCAGGCCGCACGGACGGGCATCTCGTTTCCGTCCGGATCGGCTGGTGGCTGCCAGAACCCCTCGATCGGCACCACGGCATCCCCCGGTGGCGCCTGTGTGACGCGCAGGGCGCGCCCCACCAGCACTGACACCGGACGCCAGGCCGACAGGGCGTTGCAGAAGAACGCCTCCTCCGCGAGGGCCAGACGCCCCGGGGCACAGGGAACGATGTCGGCGGAGAGCCGCTCGATCCACCAGGCCCGCCGGGTGCCGGCAATGGCACCGTCGACGACTGGCGGCGTGCACCAGCGATTGCCTTCCCGCCAGAACAGGTTGCTCATGGTACCCGAAACCACCCGGCCCTCGGCATCTCGCATCAGCGCCTCTCCAGCACCGGCCGGCATCCGCTCCTGAGCGATCACCTGCGGCAGGCGGTTGAGGTGCTTCAGCCCGCGCAGCTGTTCGATTCCCGTCAGTGTCACGGGGCTCACGCCGACGACGACTCCGGCGTCGGGCGGCTCGGGCAAGGGGCCGAACATGGCCTCCACGGTCAGGTTGATATCCTCCGGTCGACGATAGCCGCGTCGACCCGGGCCGGCGGTGACCAGCAGCTTGCAGACCCCGTGGCGCCCCGGCTCGATGGCCGCCTCGAGCGCCGCGAACACCTGTTCGGGCGACGGCTCCGGCAGGCCGAGACGTACCAGCCCGAAGCGCAGACGGGCGAGATGCTCGCCAAGAAGGACCGGTCGACCGGCGTGCACGAACAGTGTCTCGAACAGGCCGTCACCGAAGGCCAGGCCCCGGTCGTTCAGCGCGAGACTTCGCTCGCTCATGGCGTCGGCCTGCCCTGCTCAAGCGCCTCCTCCCCGCCGAGCGCGTCGAGCACGCCACGGGCCTTCTCGTAGGTTTCTTCGAGTTCGCGGCTGGAGCGGGAATCGGCCACGATGCCGGCGCCGGTGCGAAATTCACCGCGCCCGTCCGGCGCCAGGAACACCGTGCGGATGAGGATGTTGCTGTCCATCGGGCCATGATTGGACACGTAGCCGACACTCCCGGTGTAGGGTCCGCGCCCGCTACGCTCCAGCTCGGCGAGTATCTCCATGCAGCGCACCTTGGGACAGCCAGTGATGGTCCCGCCGGGAAAGCAGGCGGCCAGCGCCGCGACGGGCGAGCAGTCGGCGGGTAGCTGTCCCCCGACGTTCGAGACCAGGTGGTGCACGTGGGCATAGGATTCGACCACCATCAGCTCGTCGACCGACACCGTCCCCGGCAGGCAGACCCGGCCGAGGTCGTTGCGCTCCAGGTCGATCAGCATCACGTGCTCGGCCCGTTCCTTGGGGTGCGCCCGCAACTGCTCGACCAGTTCCCGGTCGCGCAGTGGGTCCGGGTCGCGTCGCCGGGTACCGGCGATCGGTCGGGTCTCGGCATGTCCGCCCGCCACGCGCAGCAGGCGCTCGGGAGACGAACTGATGATCTCGCCCTCGTCGAGCCGATACCAGGCGGCGAACGGTGCCGGGTTGCGACGGCACAGGGAGCGGTAGACATCGCCCGGCTCCACGCCGGCCGCCAGGGAAAAGCGCCAGGCGTGCGAGAGATTGGCCTGGAACACGTCCCCGGCGAACAGGTAATCGCGCACGCGCCGCACGCCCGCCCGGTAGGCCGGGCCATCGGGTGGCACCAGCTCGGCGAGCGCGGGACGGGTGGTTCCGCGGGAGGTTTCGGCGGACCGTTGCCATGCTCGTCTCAGCTCATCGGCGAGTCGTTCGCCTTCCCGGCTGCCGTCATGGACGAGGATGTCCTCTCCGGACTCGTGATCCCGAACCAGGGCAGCGGGGTGGTATTCGGCCACGGCCAGCGGGAAGCCGGTGTCGTCGCCGAGAGCGAATCGGGGCAGGTCGAGACGGGGCTCGACCTCGGCGGCCATCTCGTAGGAAAGGAAAAAGCTCCAGCCGCCGAGGAAGGGGAAGGTGCCGGGCAGGCCATGGGCGGCCAGCACCGCCTGCCAGTCCTTCGAGCCGGTCATCTCCGAGCCGTGCGCGAGCGCCTCCGCGAAGGCGTCGAGGAAGCGCGTCCGGCCACGGTCGCGGCCATCGACCACCACCTCGCCGTCGCTCCGACGGACGATGCGCCGGGTCGGGGCGGAGAACAGCAGCGACCAGCGGCTCAGCGGGCCGCCGGCCGTGACGCTTTCGAAGAGGTGGCTGGAGGCATCACCCGCCTCGAGCACCACGGCGGCGAGCTCCGGGAGCGCGCCGACCAGACGCTCGACATGTGGAGTGTCAGCCACGGAAATGCTGGGCGGCTCGACCCGCCGTCACTCGACCGAGCGGCCGAAGATCAGCGTGCCGTTGGTACCGCCGAAACCGAAGGAATTGGACATGGCCACTTCCAGCCCCTCGACCTTGCGCGCCTCGTGAGGCACGAAGTCGAGATCGCAACCCTCGGAAGGATTGTCGAGGTTGATGGTCGGCGGCAGGACCTGGTCGCGCAGGCTCAGCACGGAGAAGACCGCTTCGATCCCGCCGGCAGCTCCCAGCAAGTGACCGGTCATGGACTTGGTCGAGCTGACGGGGCAGTCGACCGCCTGATCGCCGAACAGGTCCTTGATGGCCCGCACCTCGGTGCCGTCGCCCGCCGGCGTAGAGGTGCCGTGGGCGTTGATGTAGCCGATGTCGCCGGCCGACAGGTCGGCATCCTTGAGGGCCGCCTCCATGCAGCGCCGCGCCCCGTTGCCGTCCGGGGCAGGCAGGGTCATGTGGTAAGCATCCGAGCTCATGCCGAAGCCCTTGAGCTCACCGTAGATGCGTGCCCCGCGGGCCTGGGCGTGTTCCAGCGACTCGAGCACCATCACGCCGGCACCCTCGCCCAAAACGAAGCCGTCTCGATCGCGGTCCCAGGGACGCGAAGCACGTTCGGGATCGTCGTTGCGGGTCGACAGCGCACGGGCGGAGGCGAATCCGGCCACGCCCAGCGGTGAAATGGCCCCCTCGGTGCCGCCGGCGACCATGACGTCGGCATCCCCGTAGGCGATCAGGCGCGCGGCCTGGCCGATGCTGTGCGTTCCGGAGGTGCAGGCGGTGACCGTCGCGAGGTTGGGACCCCGGAAGCCGTAACGGATGGAAAGCTGGCCGGCGGCCATATTGATGATCGCGCCGGGCACGAAGAACGGCGAGACGCGACGCGGGCCCTGATTCTCCAGGGCCAGAGTATTGCGCTCGATGCCGCCCAGCCCGCCGATGCCGGAGCCGATGAACGTGCCCACCCGATCGAGATCGAGCGAATCGCTCATCAGGTCGGCATCCTCGATCGCCTCGATGGAAGCGCCGAGTCCGTAGTGGATGAAGGGCTCCATCTTCTTGACGTCCTTCGCGGGAATGAACGTGGCGGGGTCGAAGTCCTTCACCATGGCCGCGAATTGCACGGCCATCTTGCTGACATCGAAGCGATCGATCGTTGTGGCCCCTGAACGGCCGGCGAGGATCCCGTCCCAGGAGTCCTTGACGTTGTTCCCGAGGGGCGTCACCAGGCCCAGGCCGGTGACCACGACGCGACGTTTACTCATGGCTATCGTTTCCAGTTCGGTGGTCCCGGTCGGCGACGAGCAGGCGGCGCTCGGCCGCGGGTACCAATTAAAAAACCGCGATCAACCCCCGCTCAGAGGGTCGACACACGGTTTCCGGTCACGGGCACAGGGCCCGTGGAACACACAGGAAGCTATCAGGCGTCCTTGTGGTTGTTGACGTAGTCAATGGCCTGCTGAACGGTGGTGATCTTCTCGGCTTCCTCGTCCGGGATCTCGCACTCGAACTCTTCTTCCAGGGCCATTACCAGCTCGACGGTGTCGAGGGAATCCGCGCCGAGGTCGTCAACGAATGAAGCTTCATTGGTGACTTCTTCTTCCTTGACGCCCAACTGCTCTACAACAATCTTCTTGACGCGTTCTTCAACGGTGCTCATTCGTATCGAACCTCTTCTGGTACAAACACAGCTTAAAAAAACAATTTGGCCCGGCAGCCCGGGCCAACACTGCCCGGCATTCTATTGAAAACCGCCACGCAGGCCAAATAAAAATGCCTTTTCCGGAATATCGGTCCTTAGGGACCTTGCGGGCAAGGGATTCAACCCATGTACATGCCGCCGTTGACGTGCATGGTCTGACCGTTGATGTAGGCGGCCTCGGGGGAGGCGAGGAAGCGCACCATCGAGGCGATCTCCTCGGGCTGACCCAGTCGGCCGGCAGGGATATTGCCCAGGAGCGCTTCCTTCTGCTTTTCCGGCAGGTCCCGGGTCATGTCGGTCTCGATGAAACCGGGCGCGACCACGTTGACCGTCACGCCGCGCGGGCCGAGCTCGCGCGCCAGCGACTTGGAAAAGCCCATGATGCCGGCCTTGGCTGCCGCGTAGTTCGTCTGCCCGGCGTTACCCATCGCCCCGACCACCGAGGCGATCGAGATGATGCGCCCCCAGCGAGCCTTGGCCATCGACCGCATGACCTTCTGCGACAGGCGAAAGACCGACGTGAGGTTGGTCTGGATGATTGCATCCCAGTCGTCTTCCTTCATGCGCATCAGCAGCGTGTCACGGGTGATGCCGGCGTTGTTGACCAGCACGGCCACCGGACCAAAGCGCGACTCGATCTCCTTGATCACCGCATCGACCTGCGCGCCGTCGGTGACGTCCAGCGCCATGCCGGCCCCGTTCTCACCAAGACGCTCGTCGATCGCCGCCGCGCCCTTCTCCGAGGTGGCCGTCCCGACAACCGTGGCGCCCGCGGCTAGCAGGGCGTCGGCAATCGCCGCGCCGATCCCGCGCGACGCGCCGGTCACCAGCGCCACGCGCCCCTCGAGATTGGCAAATTGGCTCGCTTGTTCTGACATGGGTCTTCCTCGTGATGGTTCTGTTCGGTTGGCCCCGGTTTACTCGGTGCCCAGCGCCTTTTCCAGGGTGGCCTGGTCGAAGACGGGCTTGGCACCCATGCGGCGATCGATGCGGCGCGCCAGTCCGGTGAGCACCTTGCCCGGACCGAACTCGATCTGGTCGCCGGCGCCCATGGCCTGCATGGCCTGGACACAGGCGACCCACTGCACCGGCCGGAAGAGTTGCTCGACCAGGGCAGTGGCGATGGCCTCTGGCGTTTCGTGCGTCAGCGCGTCGACGTTGTGGATCACGGGCACCTGCGGCGGACGGATGTCGACCTGCGCAATCTCGGCACGCAGCTGTTCGCCGGCCTCGCGCATCAGGGAGGAATGCGACGGCACGCTGACCGGAAGCAGGACGAACCGCTTGGCGCCCTCCTCGGCGGCAAGCGCCTCGGCACGCTCGACGGCGGCACGGTCACCGGCAATCACCACCTGCCCAGGGGCATTGAAGTTCACCGCCTCGCAGACGTCACCATCGGCGGCCTTCTCGCAGACGCCGCGCACGGCGGCGTCCTCGAGACCGAGCACGGCAGCCATCGCACCCTGCCCCTCGGCCACGGCCGACTGCATCAGCTGACCGCGCCGGGCGACCAGGGCCACGGCCGCCTCGAAATCGATCGCCTTCGCCGCGACCAGGGCGGCGTACTCGCCCAGGCTGTGCCCGGCGAGCGCGGCCGGGGTGGCGCCTCCCTGACGAGACCAGATTTCCCAGGCCGCGATATCGGCGGCCAGCATGGCCGGCTGGGTGCGCTCGGTCTGGTTGAGGGCCTCGGCATCGCCCTCGGCCACCAGGGCCCAGAGATCGTAGCCGAGCACGTCGCCGGCACGGTCGAATACCGCCTGCGCGATGTCCTCGTGTTCACCCCAGCCACTGGCCATGCCGATCGACTGGGAACCCTGCCCCGGAAACACCCCTGCAATCATGCTCACGTCTCACCGATATTGAAAACGCGGCGATCTTATCACAGCCCGACATGCGCTCCGGGGGGACGGAAACGGCCCTGTCACATTCCTCGCGGAGACTGCCGCGCTTCACCGCCTTGCCGGATCCACCGCATGCATGTCCTGATGATTTCCGACGTCTACTTCCCCCGGGTAAACGGTGTCTCGACGTCCATCGAGAGCTTCCGCCGCCACCTGGTCGACCTCGGCCACCGGGTCACCCTGCTCTGCCCCGCCTACCCGGACGACCAGCCCGGGCTTCGGCTCGGAGACGAGGCGGAATCCGGCATCATCCGCATCCCGTCACGTCGCGTCCCGCTCGACCCCGAGGACCGCCTGATGCACTGGCGCCCGCTGACGAGCCTCGGCGAGGCATTCGCCGGGGCCGACGTCGACGTGGTGCATGTTCACACGCCGTTCGTCGCCCACTATGCCGGCCGCCGCGTGGCCGACCGGCTGGGCGTGCCGCTGCTGGAGACCTATCACACCTTCTTCGAGGAATACGCCGGCCAGTACCTCCCCCTGGTGCCCCGCCGCTGGTTGCGCTCCCTGGCACGCCGCTGGTCGCGGGCGCAATGCAACGCCACCGACCACCTGATCGTTCCGTCCGCTCCCATGCGCGAGGCCCTGCAGCACTACGGCGTGCAGACCGGCATGACGGTTCTGCCCACCGGGATCGAGAACGAGCCGCCCGCCCCGAACGAGGCCACAGAGGCATTTCGTCGGCTCCACAAGATTCCCGCCGGGGCACCGCTGCTGCTCTACGTGGGCCGACTGGCCGGAGAAAAAAACATCGACCTTCTCCTCGACATGCTGCCCGACGTCCTCGCCTTACATCCCGACACCATTCTGGCCATCGCGGGCGAGGGACCGGCCCGGCCACGACTGGAACGCCGCGTGACCGGGGCCGGCCTCGGACCGTCGACCCGGTTCATCGGCTACATGCAGCGTGACGGCGAGCTGCAGGCCGCGTACCGGGCTGCCGACCTGTTCGTCTTCGCCTCGAGAAGCGAAACGCAGGGGCTGGTCCTGCTCGAGGCGCTCGACCAGGGAACGCCCGTGGTTGCCATCGCCGAGATGGGCACCCGCGACGTACTCGACGTCGAGGGCGGCTGCGTGATTGCCCCGAACGATCCGCAAGGCTTTGCCGCCGCGGTGACCGGGCTGCTGGAACAACCCGACCGTCGCCGGGCGATGGGATCCGCCGCGCGACGGTACGCGCAAGGCTGGGCGGCCCGGGCCATGGCCCGGCGACTGGTCGATCTCTACCGGGAGTGCGGCGAGAACTTCCGCCGCTGAGGGAACCATCGTCGGGTCACGCGTCCCGCACCGCGCGCACCATGAGTACCGAACGGCTCTCCCCGGCACGCGTTTCCCGGTGAACGACGAATCCGGCCGGCAGGGTCAGCCCGTCGATGTCTCCGCTCTCGACGAAGATCCGGGCCTCGGGTGCCAGCCATTCGGCGGCGGCCAACCGGTCCAGCGCCGCCTGCAACAGGCGCGGCTGCCGAAACGGCGGATCGAGAAACACCAGGTCCACGCCCGGGGTCAGATCGACCGGTGGATGCTCCAGCCAGCGGAGCGCATCCATGGACCAGACATCAAACCGCGGTGGCTCGCAACCCAGCTGGGCCAGATTGTCCTTGAGCGCGGCGGCCACGCGGGGCGACTTCTCGACGAAACCGACCCAGCCGGCGCCACGCGAGAGCGCCTCGAGACCGAGCACCCCGCTGCCGGCGAACAGGTCGAGGACCCGCCAGCCGGCCACCGTCTGGCCCAGCCAGTTGAACAGGGTCTCGCGCACGCGGTCGGGGGTCGGGCGGAGATCGCGGGCCGGAGGAAAGCGCAGGCGACGGGAACGCCAGTCGCCGCCAATGATGCGGACCTGCTCGCCCTTGGAGGGGCGTCGTCCCCTGGGGGTGCTGGGCATGATCTTTCTCCTCCACTCTCATGGCCGCGTGGGCGGCGGTCTCACCCGAATGGCCGCATGATAAACTCAAGTGATACCCGCCCGGGGCGCGTTCCATCCGAAATCCTCCGATCGTTCGGACCACCCGGCCGGAGGAGCCCCACGAGTCGCCCGGAGGAACATGCACGCACTCGGACTCGCCGGGCGGCGGCACAGTGCCGGTGCAGAGATTACCCCGGAATACAGGTACCATCGATTCATGTTCGGATTTCTCAGACGCAAGAAGCGCCAGGCTGAAACCGAGGTAGCCGAGGAGGCCGCCCCGCAGGAGCAGCCCGCCACCACGACCGAAGACACCCCGGCCGCGGAACCCGCCCCTGCCGCGGAACCGGCGTCGGTCCCGGCGGAACCCGAAGCGGAGGAGCCGATTGCCGAGGCACCCGAAAGCACCGAGGCTCCGACCGCGGAACCTGTCCCGGCCGAGCCGGCACGGGAAGAGCGGGATTCCGGCTCCCTGTTCAGCCGCCTGACCAAGACCCGCAGCGGCCTGACCGAGGGGCTCGGCGAGCTGTTCCTCGGCAAGAAGCGCATCGACGACGATCTGCTCGAGGAGCTGGAAACCCGGCTGATCATGGCGGATGTGGGCCAGCAGACCACGACCGCGCTGATCGACGAGCTCACGCGCGAGGTCAACCGCAAGCACATCGACGACCCCGAACACCTCTTCGAGACACTCTGGCGACTGATGGTGCGCCGCCTCGAGGCCGTCCAGCCCCCCGCACCCGTGCAACGCCGGCAGGACGGGCGCCCCCACGTGATGGTGGTCTGCGGCATCAACGGTGGCGGCAAGACGACCAGCATCGGCAAGCTCGCCCACCGCTTCAAGCACGAGGGTCGTGAGGTCATGCTCGCCGCCGCCGATACCTTCCGGGCCGCGGCGGTCGAACAGCTAATCAGCTGGGGTGAACGCAACCAGATCCGCGTGATCGGCGAGCCGGGCCGCGGCGACCCGGCCTCGGTAGCCTTCGATGCGGTTACCGCGGCAAAAGCGCGAGGTACTGACATCCTGATCGTGGACACGGCCGGTCGCCTGCATACTCAGTCCGGCCTGATGGACGAGCTGTCCAAGCTCATCCGCGTGATCGGCAAGGCCGAGCCGGAGGCACCGGACGAGGTGCTGCTGGTCATCGACGCGAGCATCGGCCAGAACGCACTGGTCCAAGCCCGCCAGTTCAACGAGGCGGTCAAGCTCACCGGCCTGGTCGTCACCAAGCTCGACGGAACCGCCAAGGGCGGCATCGTGTTCGCCATTGCCGACGAGCTGGGCCTGCCCATCCACTTCATCGGCGTGGGCGAGAAGGCCGAGGACCTGCGACCGTTCGAGCCCGCGGCCTTCGTCGACGCCCTTCTGGACCACCGACCGGACTGAGGCCCGGATGCCCCGAAAACCGTCACGAGCAAGTTCGAGTGCAAGGAGCCGCGCAGTGAGCGACGAGACATATCAAGCTGGTAGGCGGAGGCAGGGCATCCATGGCCTGCCTCGTTCGGGTGCGCTGTGCTCCTGCCGATTTGTTCAAGGCAAATCGGCAGGAACGGGGGACATGGAAGTCCCGAGTCGGCACGCGACCCCTCCATCGAACGGCTCAGCAGGTTTTTCGAGGTACCCGTCGCGATGATCGAGTTCGCCAATGTCTCCCGACGCTACGCCAACGGCCAGTTCGGCCTGCAGGACATCAGCTTCCGCCTGCCTGCCGGCCGAATGGCCTTCCTCACCGGCCATTCCGGGGCGGGCAAGTCGACGCTGCTGCGGCTCATTCCCGCACTCGACCGCCCGACTTCCGGCAAGGTGATGATCGGCGGCTACGACCTCGGCCGGATGGGTCGCCACCAGTACCCCAAGCTGCGCCGCCAGATCGGCGTGGTATTCCAGGACCACCACCTGCTGCCCGACCGCTGCGTGTTCGACAACGTCGCCCTGCCCCTGCTGGTCTCGGGCTACCTCCCCGGTGACATCCGGCGCCGCGTCGAGGCCGCCCTGGACAAGGTCGGGCTGCACGATCGACAGCGCGCGGCCATCGACGAGCTTTCCGGCGGGGAGCAGCAGCGGGTCAACATCGCCCGCGCGCTGGTCAACCGGCCACGCATCCTGCTCGCCGACGAGCCCACGGGCAACCTGGACCCGGAACTCTCGCGGGACATCTTCAACCGCTTCTTCGAGTTCCACGCGGTCGGCGTGACCGTGCTGATCGCCAGTCACGACGTCGAACTGCTCAAGCAGTTTCCGGTGCCGAGGATCGCGCTCAACCAGGGAAGGATCGGCGGATTCGAGGAGCCCGACGCATGAGCACGCACTCGGCAACGGACAGCCACGCCACCCGGGAAAAGAGCAGCCGCCCGCTGGCCACGTGGCGCCGCCACCATCGCCAGTGCCTGAAGGCGGCCTTTACCCGGCTCGTCCGCCGCCCGGTCGGAGCCTGGGCAACCATCCTGGTACTCGGCGTGGTCCTGAGCCTGCCGGCCCTCGTGATGACCCTGGGTCACCAGGTCGAGCGCATCGGCGAGTTGTGGATGGCCGACGCCGCGCGGATGGACGTCTACATGAAGGCCGATGCCAGCGAGGCCGACCGGGATGCGCTGGCCGAATGGCTCGAGAAGCAGGACACCGTCAAGAGCCTGCAACTGATCTCCCCGGAGGCCGGCCTGCAGACGCTGGCACTGCGCCTGCAGATCGACGGACTGGAGTCCATGGAATCCAATCCCCTGCCCTGGGTAGCCGAGCTGACGCTGCGTGACACCCGGCTCGAGACACGACTGGCTCTCGCCGAAGGCCTGCACCAGCAGCCGGCCGTCGACGACTTCTCCGCCGGCGGAGAATGGATCGAACGACTCGAGCAGATCCGTGGCTTCTTCCAGGAACTGGGTTGGTGGCTGCTCGTCCTGCTGGGCCTGACCGTGCTCTTCGTGGTGGGCAATACCCTGCGCCTCGAACTGCACGAACGACGCCGCGAGATCGCCCTGATCGCCCTGATCGGCGGCACCGAGCGCTACATGCTCCGCCCGCTGCTCTACGACGGCGCACTGACCGGCCTGCTCGGCGGGGCGATCGCCGCCATCCTCGTGAGCAGCGCCCTTTCCATGGTCTCCGGCCCCGTCCAGCGATTCGCTGCCTCCTATGGCGCCGCGATCGAGCCGGCGACCGATCCGGGGGTCGTCGGCCTGCTGTTGGCTGCCGGCACCTTCCTCGGCTGGCTCTCGGCCCAGATCATCGGTCGGTTCTATATCGGGCGGCTGAGCACCCCGTAAGCCCTTTCAAGCGATCGCCACTGAAAACGGCCCGCCCCTGTATTAGCCTCCATGGTCGGTCCCGCCCGCGGGGGAACTCCAGGGGCATTTAGCACTCTCAGGAGACGAGTGCTAAAATCTGGAGGTGTGGACATATTGGGATACGTGCAGCGAGACAAGATGATGCAGAAAGCAGGCAGTCAACTTCCGAAGACCGGCAACTCGCTTGAGTTCGGTTCGACCGGCATGACCATGCCGGTCATGGGCGATTCGCTGTCGCAGTACCTCAACGAGGTACGGCGCTTGCCGGTTCTCAGCGTCGAGGAAGAGCAGTCTCTCGCGCGGCAACTCAAGGAGAAGGGCGACATCGAGTCTGCCCAGAAGCTGGTGCTGGGTCATCTGCGCTTCGTCGTACACATCGCGCGCAGCTACCGCGGATACGGTCTGCCCCTGGCCGACCTGATCCAGGAGGGCAACATCGGCCTGATGAAGGCCGTCAAGCGCTTCGACCCGGACCAGAAGGTCCGGCTGGTGACCTTCGCGGTCCACTGGATCCGCGCCGAGATCCACGAGTACATCCTCAAGAACTGGCGTATCGTGAAGGTCGCCACCACCAAGGCGCAGCGCAAGCTGTTCTTCAAGATGCGCCAGATGAAGAACTCGCTGGGCTGGCTGACCAAGAGCGAGGCCGAGGCCGTCGCCGAGGAACTCGACGTCCCCGAGCGCGAGGTCATGACCATGGAGGCGCGCCTCTACGGACGCGACATGGCTCTGGATTCGCCGGCCTACGACGGCAACGACGAGAGCGACGGGCCGTCCTACGAGCAGATCCTGATCGACCACGACCAGCTCTCGGTCGAGGACATCGCCTCCCAGCGCGACGAGGACGGGCGCGTCGAGGCCATGACCGCGGCGCTGTCGACCCTCGACGGGCGCAGCCGGGACATTCTCACCCGTCGCTGGCTCGACGAGCCCAAGGCCACGCTGCAGACGCTGGCCGACGAGTACGGCGTCTCGGCCGAGCGGATCCGCCAGATCGAGTCCGCCGCGCTCAAGAAACTGCGCACCGCCCTGCCCCAGCCGGCGTAGAGCCACCCCGGATCACCGGGGCGGCAATAACCAAAAACAGAAAAAGCCACCGCTATA
>NZ_JAWLBP010000043.1:0-19836 GCF_041687595.1 Guyparkeria sp.
TCTCGCACCGGGATGAAAACCGTGTACCGGCCGTTTTCGGCTGTGGCATGATGACCGGGGCGGATGGCGCCGGCGGCAAGCCGGCGGGCCGCGCCCCTAATACCCTACTACCCTACTACCGTTACCCTCTACGCATACCGACTACCCATGACTACATATCCCACTATCCTCCGCCTCGTCCTGTTCCTGGTCCTGCCGGCCCTCGTGATGACCAGTCACGCGGCACGGGCCGACACGCCACTGCCCTCCAGCGTCAAGTCGGAGCTCGAGCGGCAGAAGCTCGACGCCGGGAGCCTGGGGGTGTGGGTCAAGCCGGTGGACTCCGACACGCCGCTGATCGCCCACCAGGCCGACCGGCTGTTCAACCCCGCCTCGGTGATGAAGCTGGTGACCGCGGTGTCCGCCCTGGACATCCTCGGACCGTCGTTCAAGTGGAAGACGGAAATCCACGCCGACCGGATGCCGGTCAACGGCGTGATCGATGGCAACCTCTACATCAAGGGGTACGGCGACCCGTGGTTCCGCAGCGAGGATCTCTGGGACGTCGTCCGCCGGCTGCGCGAACTGGGCGTGCGCGAGGTCCGCGGCGACGTGATCCTCGACGACTCCTACTTCGCGCCGATCAGCGCCGACCCGGGCGAGTTCGACAACCGCCCGGACCGCGTCTACAACGCCCTGCCCAACGCCCTGCTGCTGGACAACCGGGCCGTGCGGATCGCCATCTCCCCGCAAGGCGAGCCCGATTCGGCGGTCACCACCTGGCCACCCAACCCGCAACTCGCGCTGAGCAACAGCCTCGACCTGGTCGATCAGCCCTGCCGCAACAACACCAACCAGCCGGTGATCGATATCCGCAACCCGGTGGAGGCCACCGCCGAAATCCAGGTACGCGGCACCGTTTCGCGCCAGTGCTCGCCGCACCTGTACTACCGCGTGGCCGGCGATCCGCACGATGCACTGTTCCATGCCTTCAAGTCACTGTTCGAATCCGCCGGCGGGACCGTCACCGGCAACTGGCGTCACGGACTGCTCCAGACCGGGGCGAAGAAACTGGTCAGCCACGAGTCCCGCTCGCTGACCAATTACCTGTGGCTGATGAACAAGTGGTCCAACAACGTCATGGCGCGGCAGATCCTGCTGACGATGGCCGCGGAGATCGAGGGCACACCGGCCACCGAACTCAAGGCCCAGCGGGTGATCGATCGCTGGGCGGCCGATCGCGGGCTGGACTGGGACGGCGCGGTGGTCGAGAACGGCTCGGGCCTCTCGCGCGTCGCGCGGCTCACGCCGCGCCAGATCGGTGACATGCTGGAGTCGGCCTGGAAAAGCCCCTACATGGCCGAAGTGATGGCCAGCCTGCCGATGTCCGGCATCGACGGCACCATGCGCAAACGCCTGTCCGACATGCGCGGTCACGCCCACATCAAGACCGGCACGCTGCGCGACGTGCGCGCTGGAGCCGGCTACCTGCTCTCGAAATCCGGTCGGCGCTACGTGGTGGTAATGCTCCACAACGAGCAGGGCGTGCAGCACGGTGGCGGCACCCGGGTGCAGGATGCCCTGATGACCTGGCTGTACCAGAACGGCTGACCGACGAACCGCCCGTCGAACGCTTCATCCCGTCGGGGGCGAAGCGCCCCGCCTCGAGGCATCGCCCGGGTGGCGGCACAAGTCCTTGAATACCGATGACTCCCCTCCCATGTTTCCTGTATCGGGAACCGGTAGAGGAGGTATCGACATGGCGAGACTTGACCAGCTCAGAGAGGGCTTCCAGCGGACGTGGACATCGATCAGCGAGGGCTGGTCGCGGCTCACCGACGCTGCCGGTCAGGCCATCACGCGCTTCACGCCGGGGCGTCACGAGTCTGGCGAAGGAAACCGTGACCTGGCCCGGCGCAACGTCGGCTGGGGATTGCTGCCCGTCGAGGTGTTCGATCAGGGCGAGCGCATCGAGGTGCGACTGGAGGCGCCGGGACTCGACCGGGACGACATCGAGGTGGAGGTGATCGACGACCAGTTGCGCATCGCCGGCGAGAAACGCATCGAGCGGGAACACCGCGATGGCGACTACCACGTCGCCGAATGCGCCTACGGTCGCTTCGCCCGCCTGATTCCCCTGCCGGCACCGGTCAAGGCCGACTCCGCCCGAGCCCGCTATCGCAACGGGGTGCTGGACGTGACGCTGGAGAAGAGCGATGGCCATCGTCGCCGTCGCATCGAGGTACAGTCACGCTGAAGGCCACACCCGGCGGCGGACCTTCTGACCGGGAAGAACTGAAGATCGCGGATCCGGCCCGTGGGAGAGCCCCGGTCGGCCTCACCTCCCCTTCCGGGTTGGCCCGTCACTCCATCAGGCTGTCCCCGTCATCGGACGTCGAGCCACCATCCCGAGCAGGCTTCCCGCGGGCGGAAGGCCACGTCCACCCACCACTGGCCGGCCACGTGCACGGCCGCCAGTCGACCGTCGATCTCGATCCCTGCCGCCGCTGCCCGCTCCCAGGGCGGAATGCCCGCTTCCTGGAAACGGTTCTTCAGGCGACGCGACGGTCGCTCCGACGTCTCGCGGATCCGGTCGCGATTGCTCACGGGCCGAACGCGCCACACCAACCCCTCGGACGCCATGTCCCCCAGGATTGCGGGTTGATCGGCATCGGCCGGCTCGCGGCACAAGCGTCGGCCGCCACCCAGGTCGAGGCATTTTTCGCTCGCCGGCCAGGGTTGGTCGGAGACGCTCGCCGGCACGGATTCCAGCCGGTAGAGACGCTGCCCCCAGCGGCGCAACTGCCCACCGGGCCAGTCAAGGCGGGGCTGGCGATCGTCGGCGGCGTGTCTCACCTGCTCCAACCACTCGGCCAGCCGGGAAGCCGGTGGCGGCAAGGCGCCCTGCGCGGCTAGCCACTGGCGGACGACGTTGAGCTGACGACGGGGTGACCGGTCGGCGAGAGGCGGCCAATCGAGCGTGGGCCGGTCGAGCGGCTGGCCCGCATCTTCCTCGGCCATCTCGCGCAGCAGCAGCTGTTCCTCGGCCAACCGGGCGGCACTGGCGTCGATGCGGCTCACGGCATCGGGCCAGAACCGTTGCAGCTCGGGGAGGATGCGGTGGCGCAGGAAATTGCGGGCGAAGCCGGGATCGTCGTTGCTGGGGTCGTCAATCCAGGAAAGGCCGCTCTCGGCGGCCAGTGCCTCCAGCCGCTCCCGCGGCCAGTCGAGGAACGGCCGCCAGTGGGCAAATGACCCCCGTGGACGCCACGGCGACATGCCGGCAAGACCGCGACCGCCCGAGCCCCGCATGAGAGCCAGCAGCACGGTCTCGGCCTGGTCTTCGGCGTGATGGGCGGTGACCAGCACCGGGGGGTGGGCCGGCGACTGTTCTGCCGCCGCCTGGAGCGCGGCATCCAGGGCGGCATAACGGGCCCGCCGGGCGGCGGCTTCCAGCGAACCGCGACCCTTGCCTTTCCGCCCGCGGGCGACCTCGACGCGGCGGACCTGCACGGGTACGCCGAGGGCCTCGGCCTGCCCGCGGGCCCGGTAGGCCCAGTCGGCGGAAGCCGCGTGCAGCCCGTGGTCGACGTGGATCACGGACAGCCGGGCGAAATGCCCCTCGGCGAGCCAGCGTTTCAGGCAGACCAGCGCGCCGAGAGAATCGCGACCACCGGAACTGGCCAACAGGACATGGCTGTCAGGTGACGGCCCGGACGCGCATGCCGACGCACCGGACGCCATGAGCTACTTCTCGACGAACTGGCCGTAGGACATCAGGCGCTCGTAGCGACGCGAGAGCAGCGCCTCGGTCGGGCGGTCCATCTGGGCGTTGACGGCCTTCTTCAGGCTGGCCTTCAGGCTTTTCGCCATGGCCTCGATATCGCGGTGCGCCCCGCCGCAGGGCTCGGGGACGACCTCGTCCACCAGTCCGAGCTCCTTGAGCCGGTCCGCCGTGATGCCCAGGGCCTCGGCGGCCTCGGGCGCCTTCTCGGCGCTCTTGTAGAGGATGGAGGCGCACCCCTCCGGGGAGATGACCGAGTAGGTGCTGTACTGCAGCATCATGACGTGGTCACCGATGCCGATCGCCAGTGCACCGCCGGAACCGCCCTCGCCGACGATGGTGACCACGATCGGGGTCTCCAGATCGGCCATGACGTACAGGTTCCGCGCGATCGCCTCGCTCTGGCCGCGGGCCTCCGCGTCGATGCCCGGGTAGGCCCCCGGCGTGTCGATGAAGGTGAGAATCGGCAGGCCGAACTTCTCCGCCATTTCCATCAGGCGCTTGGCCTTGCGATACCCCTCCGGCCGCGGCATGCCGAAGTTGCGGCGGATCTTTTCCTTGGTGTCACGTCCCTTCTGGTGACCGATGATCATGACCGGCTGACCGTCGAGGCGGGCCATGCCCCCGATGATGGCCGGGTCGTCGCCGAAGGCGCGATCGCCGTGCAGCTCCTGGAAGTCGGTGAAGACGTGCTCGATGTAGTCGGCCAGGTACGGTCGCTGCGGGTGGCGAGCCAGCTGGTTGACCTGCCAGGCGCCGAGGTGGGAGAAGATCGAGCGTGTCAGGTCCGTCGACTTGTGGCGCAGGCGGCTGATCTCGTCGTCGATGTCGAGCCCCTTGTCGTCGTCCATCAGTTGCAGCTCGCGGATCTTGGCCTCGAGTTCGGCGATCGGCTGTTCGAAATCCAGGTAATTCGGGTTCATGAGATATGGCGCTTCTTTTTAGGTATTGGGTATAAGTGGTTCTGAATCTAGCGACTTATTGTGCCGAAAGCGAAGGAATCCCGTAAATCGGCACTGTTCGCCGCCGGCGATTCAGTCCGCGGATTCCTCGGCCTGGGGCGTGTGCACGGCCAGATTGTCGATCAGCCGGACCCGTCCCAGGCGGGCGGCCACCAACAGGCGCCCGTCGGGGACCAGCCGGGTCTGCTCTTCGAAGCGCACCTCGTCGCAGTAGACCAGGTAGTCGACCTCGAAGCCCTGCTGGGCGAGCCAGTGACGGGCCCCGGCCAGGGTCGCCGCGACGGTGTGCCCGCCGGCCAGCGACTCGGCGGCCCGCTTGAGGGCCCGATGCACCGCCGGCGCCTGCCGACGTTGCTCGGCCGTGAGGAATCGGTTGCGAGAGCTGATGGCCAGGCCGTCCGGTTCGCGGTGCGTGGGCTCGATCGCCAGTTGCACGTCGATATCGAGATCGCCGACCAGTCGACGGATCACGGCCACCTGCTGGGCATCCTTCTCGCCGAACACGGCCACCTGCGGGCGCACCAGGTTGAACAGCTTGGTCACCACCGTGGCCACGCCGGTGAAGTGGCCGGGCCGCACCGCCCCTTCGAGCCGGGTGCCGAGAGAGCCGGGATCGACACGGGCAATGTCGTCCTGGCCGTGCGGGTACAGCACGGTCTCGGTGGGCAGGAAGACCGCATCCACCCCCGCCTTCTCCAGCGCGGCGATGTCGTCGTCCTCGGTACGGGGGTAGCGGGCCAGGTCCTCGGGGTCCTCGAACTGCAGCGGGTTGACGAACACGCTGGCGATCACCGCGTCCGCCCGCCGACGGGCATTGTCGATCAGCGCCATGTGGCCGGCATGCAGGTTGCCCATCGTGGGCACGAAGCCCACTCTCTTTCCCTCGCCTTCCCTGGCCTCGCGCCAGGCGCGTAGCGCCTGTATGTCGCGCAGTATCTCCATCAGAAACTCTCGTCCTCGGTGGGGAATCGTCGTGCCTTGACCGCCTCGACGTAGGCAGCGAACGCTGCCGGGATCGAGCCGGCCTCCTTCATGAAGTCGCGTACGAAGCGCGGCGGGCGCTCGCCGAGCCCCAGCATGTCGTGCATGACCAGCACCTGGCCGTCGGTATCCACCCCGGCGCCGATGCCGATCACCGGCACCTCCACGGCCCGGGCGATCGCCGCACCCAGCTCACGGGGCACGCATTCGACCACCAGCAGATCCACGCCGGCGCGCTCCAGCGCCCGGGCGTCGTCGAGGATCCGCCGGGCATCTTCCTCGCCGCGTCCCTGCACGCGGTAACCACCCAGCTTTCGCACCCGCTGGGGCAGCAGGCCGACATGACCGCAGACGGGCACCCCGGCGGTCGTCAGCGCCTCGATGACGGCGGCCTTCTCCGCCCCGCCCTCGAGCTTGACCATGTCCGCCCCGCCTTCCTGCATGAGGGTGGCGGCACTCACCAGTGCCTGATCCGGCGTGGCGTCGGCGAGAAAGGGCATGTCGGCGATCACCAGCGTCTCGGGCGCGCCACGGCGAACCATCGCGGTGTGATAGGCGACTTCCTCGACGGTCACGGCCAGCGTGTCGCGGCGGCCCTGAACCACCATGCCCAGCGAGTCACCCACCAGGAACGCGTCCACCCCGGCGGCGTCGGCCGCCCGGGCGAGACCGGCCTCGTAGGCAGTGAGAACGGCGATCGGTTCGCGCTCGGCCTTGGCGGCCCGGATCTGGGCTAGATTCATGATGGCCTCCGTGAGGGTCTGGGCGCTTCGTCATCGGGACGGGCGGTTGCTCCGGCCTGCCCCTGTTTTCCTCCGGCCGACTCGCCAGCGCGACCCCAGTTCACCGGACGGATGTAGCGCAGCGGGTGATCCGCCACGGCGTCGAGCAAATCGACCAGCCGACGACCGTCCGGCAGGGTCGCCTCGGGGCGAATCTCGAGCCACGGGGCCAAAACGAAATGCCGGTTGGGTATTTCCGGGTGCGGAATCGTCAGCGTGGCGGTATGCAACTCCCGGTTCCCGAACGCCAGGATGTCCAGGTCGAGCATCCGCTCGCCCCAGTGACGGGTGAACGAGCGGCCGGCGGCCTGTTCCAGCCCCTTGAGCGCCCGCAGGAGCGCCTCCGGACCCAGAGAGGTCTCGATCTCGGCCACGGCGTTGACGTAGTCCGGCTGGTCCTGCGGACCGATCGGCGGATTGGCGTACAGCCCCGAGACGGCCACGACTCGGCACAGCGGCAGACTGTCGATGGCCTCGATCGCCCGCTCGATCTGGTCGATGGGGTTGCCCAGGTTGCTACCCAGGCCGATGGTCGCGGTTTCCCGAATCATGGCTCGCGCGCCTCTTCCCGGACGCCGCTAGTCGTTGGCGGGCCGTCGGGCGCCGGCCGGCTTGCGGCGGCGTGGCCGGCGACGGGGACGCTTCTTGCCGAAGTCGGACGGCTTGAGGGCCTCGACCATCGGCTCGTGCCGTTCGCTGCGCTCGGGCGCATAACGACGCCAGGACTCGCAGACGGACGCATCCACCTCCGAGGTGGTCGAGCGCAGGCAGAGAAAGTCCACCGCCGCACGGAACCACGGCGCGTGCATCAGTGCCTGCTGGTCTTCGCTCAGCTCGCTCTCCGACGACTTCCCGCCCTTGGCATCGCCCGACGGGGCCAGCCGTTCGAGATCCGCCTGGAGCATCCAGATGGCGCGGATGATTTCGGCCAGTCGACGCGGAATCATCAGCTTGCGTGCCGCGATGGCCAGCACCTCGTCGGCGGCGAGCACCATGGCGTCCTCGGCGGGAACGCGCTGCTGCAGCCAGCGGAGGCGATGACGGCCGAGCATGCGCCAGAACAGGCCGGCGAAGAGGAAGGCGGGATTGACCGGCAGGTCCCTGGTGACGCGATCGTCCGTCGCCTTGAGCACCTGCTCGACCAGCGGCCAGTCGCTGGCCGGGTCGAGGGGGTCGATCCAGGTCGCCAGGCCGTCGAAGAGGTGTTCGAGAAGGCCCAGCCGACGCAGTTCGAGGAAGGTCTGGCGACCCGCGCCGCCCTGCATCAGCTTGACGGTCTCGTCGAACAGCCGGGCCGGGGAGATGGCGTCGAGGGTCTCGCGGCAGTGCGCGATCGCCCGTTCGCTGTCCTCGGTCAGGTGGAAACCGAGCTTGGCCGCGAAGCGCGCGGCGCGCAGCATGCGTACCGGGTCCTCGCGGTAGCGGGACTCCGGCTCGCCGATCACGCGCAACCGGCCACCGTGGATGTCCGAGAACCCCTCCACGTAGTCGACCAGTTCGCCGGAGGCGTAGTCGAGGTAGAGCGCGTTGCAGGCGAAGTCGCGGCGCCAGACATCCTGGTCGATGGTGCCGAAGACGTTGTCGCGTGTGATCATGCCGCCGTCGGCACGCTGAACCTCGCTGGCATCGCCGCCGCGGAAAGTGGTGACCTCGATCACCTCGTTGCGGAACACCACGTGAACGATCTTGAAACGCCGACCGATGATCCGCGCGCGCTTGAAAAGCCGCTTGACCTCTTCCGGTCGGGCATCGGTGACGACGTCGAAATCCTTGGGGCTGCGACCGCGCAGCAGGTCACGCACGCAGCCACCCACGGCGTAGGCCTCGTAGCCGCCCTCGTGCAGCTTTTCCAGGACGAAGCGGGCATTTTCGCTCAGGTCGGCCAGCGAGATGCCGTGGCTCTCAGCGGGTATACGGGTATGTGAAGGTGTCACGTTTTCTGACAAAACAGTCTGCCATTGCTAGCCGTGGCAGGGCGCAGGCCGGGAATGAAGCGCCGTCGGCGCGCCCGGGGCGGCCACGGGTTACGGTTAAAAGTAGTCAGTCTACCATCTTGCCGCAGCTACGTAGTCAACCACGCTCGAGGGCACCCGCCGAGGATGTCGGGTACCCGCCAGCGGGATGCGGCCGCACCACCGGAAGGGCGCTCGCGAACGGCAATTCCTGCCGCCCGAGGCGGCGCTCGCGCAGGCACGCACGGTTAACATGTATCGCAAGCACCCGATCGCGCCAAAACGCCCGCCGGTGGCGGGTCGGACGCGCCGTATCTCGCGGTCCTATGCTAGGATTTCCGGCCAGTTGCGCCGTTTTCCGGACCCGTGCCATGCACGCCCCGGAACGATCCATATCCGCTTGAAGGACGGTATCCGTGAAAGCCATCGAGCTATTGGCCGTTGTCGTATTGCTGCCATTCCTGGCCGCCCCGGTAGCCGCGTGGAGCTCCCGCTTCAATCGCCATGCCGCCGCGTGGGTCGCAGGTGCCGCCACCGCGCTCTCGCTCGCGATCTTCGTCTGGATCTGCTTTGTCCAGGGCAGCGCGATGCCGGTGGCCACCTCGCACGCCTGGATCGAGTCGGTGGGGCTGTCGTTCGGCTTCCGCCTCGACGGGCTGTCACTGCTGTTCGCCGGGCTGATCCTGGTCATCGGCCTGCTGATCGTCATCTACGCCCGCTACTACCTCTCGCCCAAGGACTGCATGGGGAGGTTCTTCGCCTACCTGCTGATGTTCATGGGCGCCATGCTGGGCGTGGTGCTGTCCGAGAACATGATCAACCTGGTCATCTTCTGGGAGCTGACGTCACTCGCCTCCTTCCTGCTGATCAGCTACTGGCAGCACCGCAAGGAGGCCCGCTACGGCGCGCGCCTGGCGCTGGCCATCACCGGTGCGGGCGGATTGGCGCTGCTCGGCGGGGTGCTGATCCTCGGCCACATCGTCGGATCCTATGAACTGACCGACGTGCTGGCCTCGGGCGAGCTGATCAAGAACCACGAGCTCTACGCACCGGCACTGATCCTGATCCTGCTGGGCGTGTTCACCAAGTCCGCCCAGTTCCCGTTCCACTTCTGGCTGCCCAACGCCATGGCGGCCCCGACGCCGGTGTCGGCCTACCTGCACTCGGCGACGATGGTGAAGGCCGGCATCTTCCTGCTGGCCCGCTTCTTTCCGGCACTGGCCGGCACCGAGCTGTGGGTCATCATCGTCTCGACCGCAGGCCTGATCACCTTCCTGCTCGGCGCCTACACTGCCCTGTTCCGGCATGACCTGAAGGGGCTGCTGGCCTACTCGACCATCAGTCACCTCGGCCTGATCACGCTGCTGTTCGGCTTCGGCACGCCGCTGGCCGCCGTCGCGGGCATCTTCCACATCATCAACCACGCCACCTTCAAGGCGAGCCTGTTCATGGTCGCCGGCATCGTCGACCACGAGACCGGCACCCGCGACATGCGCCGCCTGGGCGGGCTGATCAAGTACATGCCGCACACCGCCGCTCTGGGCATGATCGCGGCGATGGCGATGGCCGGGGTGCCGTTGTTCAACGGCTTCCTCTCCAAGGAAATGTTCTTCACCGAGTCGGTACGTGCAGCGGGCGATCTCGGCCCGGTGTGGCTGCTGCCGATCCTGGTGTCGCTGGGCGGGCTGCTGTCGGTGGCCTATTCCCTGCGCTTCGTGCACGACACCTTCTTCGGCAAGCCCGACGGCGACCTGCCGAAGACACCGCACGAGCCACCCGGCATGATGAAGCGCCCCGTCGACCTGCTGGTGGTGCTGTGTCTCGCCGTGGGCATTCTCCCGGCGCTGGTGGTCGGCCCGCTGCTTCACGTGGCGGTGACGGGGGTCCTGCAGGCCGAACCGCCCTACTACAGCCTGTCGCTGTGGCATGGGCTCAACCTGCCGCTGCTGATGAGTGCCGTCGCGCTGATCGGAGGCGTGGCGCTCTACCTGGTTCGCCGCCCCATCTTCCGCTGGCATGCGCGTTCGATGGCGCACCTCGACGCACGCGTCGTCTACAACCGCCTCATGGAGCTGCTGATGCGCAGCGGGGCCGGCCTGACCGGGCTAGTGGACAACGGCCGGCTCGGGCGCATCGTGATCATGACGGTGGTCTTCGCACTGATCGCGGGGCTGGTGGGCTACTTCCACACCGCGGGGCTGCCCGAGGTCCGGGCGGCGCTCGACCGGACGATGGACGGTGACCCGGGCGACTGGGTCACCTGGCTGGGCATCGCCCTGATCATCCTGATGACACTGGTCACCGTGATCGGGCATCGCCAGCGCCTGTTCGCGCTGATAAGCATGAGCGTGGTCGGCCTGGGCGTGGCCATGCTGTTTGCCCGCTTCTCCGCCCCGGACCTGGCCATGACCCAGCTCTCTGTCGAGGTGGTGACAATGATCCTGCTCCTGCTGGCGCTGTTCTACCTGCCCCAGCAGAGCCGCGCGCTGTCCACGCCGCAACGCCGCTGGCGCGACGGGGGCATCGCCGTGCTGGTCGGGGGCGGCATCACCGCGTTGACCTGGGCGATCATCAGCCGACCGTTCGAGTCGATTTCGGGCTACTTCCTCGATCATGCCGTGCCGGGTGGCGGCGGCCACAACGTGGTCAACGTGATCCTGGTCGACTTCCGGGGCTACGACACCTTCGGCGAGATCACGGTGCTGGCCCTGGCCGCGCTGGGCATCTACGCGATGCTGCACAACCTGTCGCTGCCCTCCTCGAGGCGGGATCCGTTCGGCCGGATCTGGAGCGACGACCCGCATCCGCTGCTGTTGCGGACGTTCACCCAGCTCATCCTTCCGTTGACGCTGCTGTTCGGCTTCTTCGTCTTCCTGCGCGGGCACAACGAACCGGGCGGCGGCTTCATCGCCGGCCTGATCGTGGCCAGTGCCATCGTGGCGCAGTACATGGCCAACGGCATCGAGAACGCCGAGGCCAAGCTGCACCTGCCCAACCACGGCATCATCGGTGTCGGGCTGCTGGTCGCACTGGGCACCGGCCTGGTGTCGATGCTCTTCGGAGTGCCCTTCCTCACCTCGGCTTACACGCATCTCGACCTGCCGGTAATCGGCGACATCGAGATCGCGTCGGCGATTGCCTTTGATCTTGGCGTGTTCCTGGTTGTGCTCGGGTCGACCGTGTTGATCCTGCTCAATCTCGGCCGCCTGACGAAGCACGCGGTAGAGCACCCCGACTACGAATCCATCGAGGCGAACCCCGCAACCGATTCCACCCGCGGGGGGAGAGACGCATGACCAACCTGGCCATTTCCCTGCTGATCGGCGTGCTCACGGGCGCCGGTGTTTACCTGGTCCTGCGGGCCCAGACCTTCCCGGTAGTGCTCGGGCTGACGCTGATGTCCTACGGCGTGAACCTGTTCCTGTTCACCATGGGCCGGCTGCACACGGCCGCCCCGGCGGTGGTCGGCGCCACGGAGCAGTCCGCCGACGCCCTGCCCCAAGCCCTGGTGCTGACCGCGATCGTGATCGCCTTCGCCATGACCGCCTTCGTGATCGTCCTTGCCCTCAAGGCCCGCGCCGCCATGGGCAATGATCACGTCGACGGCATCCATATCCCGCATGCGGACGAGTCTTCGGGCAAGCCGAAGGAGCCCCGGGCATGAGTGCAAACCTGATTTCCCTGCTGGTACTGCTCCCGGTCGCCCTGACGGCCGTCCTCGCGATGACCGGTCGGAAGCATCCCGGCCTGACCCGCACCCTGAACCTGGCCGGTGTCCTGGTACTGCTGGCCGTCAGCGCGGGCCTGCTGATCGCCGGCACCGGGAACACCCCGCAGGTGATCGAGCTGGGTAGCTGGGCCGCGCCCTTCGGCATCGTCTGGGTTTTCGACCGCCTGTCCGGCCTGATGCTGTTGCTGACGTCTATCGTCGCCCTGCTGTCGCTCGTCTACGCCATCCGTCGCGACGAGGACACGGCCGGTCCGCATTTCCACGCCCTGTTCCAGGCACAGCTGTTCGGCCTTAACGGCGCCTTCCTGACCGGCGACCTCTTCAACCTGTTCGTGTTCTTCGAGGTGCTGCTGCTGGCCTCCTACGGCCTGATGCTCCACGGGAGCGGTCGCAGGCGCACCCGGGCCGGGCTGCACTACGTGGTGGTCAACCTGATCGGGTCGACGCTGTTCCTGTTCGCCGTCGGCGCGCTCTACGGCACCGTGGGCAGCCTGAACCTCGCCGACATCACGCTCAAGCTGCCGCACATCGAGCCAGACGCCGTGCCGATCGTGACCACGGCGATCTTCCTGCTGTTCACGGTCTTCCTGATCAAGGGCGCGGCCTTCCCCCTGTACCTCTGGCTTCCCGGCGCCTACGGCTACGCATCCATCCCGGTCGCCGCCCTGTTCGCCATCATGACCAAGGTGGGGCTGTACTCGGTGCTGCGGGTCGACAGCGTGATGCTCTCGGGCAACACCATCGGCGGGATCATCGACACCACCGCGCTGATCGCGCCGTGGCTGCTCTGGCTGGGCCTGATCACGCTTATCGCCGCTGCGCTGGGCGTGGTCGCCGCGACGTTCCTGCGCCGCCAGGTGGCCTACCTGATCATCGCCTCGGTCGGCACCATCCTCATCGCCCTGGGCCTGGCCGTCGGACCGGAGCGCGAGCTGGCGCTGGGCGGGGCGCTGTTCTACTGGATCCATACCACCGTGCTGAGCGCCGGCTTCTTCCTGCTGGCCGGCCTGCTCATGCGCCACCGTCCGGAACAGGGTGACGGCATCGCGCCGGCACCTCCCATGCCACAGGCCATCCTGGTGGGATCGCTGTTCTTTGCCTACGCGATCGCCATGGCCGGCCTGCCGCCGCTGACCGGCTTCTTCGGCAAGGTCATGATCCTCTCGGCGGCGCTGGATAGCCCGCTGCTGGCGCCGGTTTTCGCGGTCGTACTGGTCAGCGGCCTGGTGATGGTCATTGCGCTGGCACGGACCGGCAGCCGGATCTTCTACCAGGGCGAGGCCACGCCGGGACACCCGGCCGACCAGCCCCCAGTCGTATCCAGCCCGCTTCCGGGCATGGGAACGACCATCGCCCCCATGATCGTGGCGGCCCTGATGGTGATCGGCGCCCAGCCCCTGTCGACCTGGCTGGAAGGCACGGCTGCACAGTTGTCGCAATCGGGCGACTACCTGGATGCGGTGATGCCTGACGGCGTGCTCGCCCCGGAGACCGCGCCGGGCAAGTTCGGCAAGGATTACGACGGAGGTCACCACTAGATGAAACGCATCCTGCCGCAACCATTACTGACGCTGGTGCTGCTGGTCGCCTGGCTGCTCATCAACAACAGCATCGCGCCGGGCTCCATCATCATGGGGGCCATCGTCGGGTTGGTGGTTCCCTTGCTGACCCACCGCTTCTGGGAGATCGAGGCCCGGGTGAGTAACCCGCTCGCCCTGGTCGGATACGCGGGCGTGGTGCTGGTCGACATCATCCGGGCGAACTTCGTGGTCGCCCGACAGGTGCTCGGTCCCAATCGCGTGCTGCACTCGCAAATCTTCGAGTTGCCGCTCGACCTGCGCGGCCGGCTGCCGATCAGCGTGCTGGCAGCGACCATCACGCTGACGCCGGGCACGGTCTCCTGCCGCATCAGCCCGGACCAGACGCGCATCTGGGTGCATGCCCTGCATGCCGACGACCTGGAGGCCGAAATCGGCGAGATCAAGCAGCGCTACGAGCGTCGCCTGATGCGCGTCTTCGGCCAGAGCCTGTCGCCGGAATCCGCCACGGCTCCGTCCACGGGGAACGACGCATGATCATCTACATCAGCCTGACCATCGCCCTGATCGTCATCGCCCTCGCGATGGGACTCTGTGCCTGGCGCCTGCTCAAGGGACCCGACGAGGTCGACCGGGTTCTGGCGCTGGACACCCTGTCGATCAACGCCATCGCCCTTCTGGTCGCCCTCGGCATCTGGTTCGAGACGACGATCAACTTCGAGGCTGCGCTCCTGATCGCCGTGCTCGGTTTCATCACCACCGTGGCGCTGAGCAAGTACCTCATTCGCGGCGATATCGTCGAATAGCCGGAGACCCTTACATGCTTGCCGACCTGATCATCAGCTTCCTGATCCTGTTTGGGGCCGCCTTCGTGCTGCTCGGCTCGCTCGGGCTTGCCAAGCTCCCGAGCTTCTTCATGCGCCTGCACGGGCCGACCAAGGCCTCGACCCTCGGGGTGGGCAGCATCCTGCTCGCCTCGGCCGTCTATTTCTCCACCCGTGGCGGGCTGTCCGTCCACGAGATTCTCATTCTCGTGTTCCTGTTCCTTACCGCCCCGATCAGCGCCCTGCTGATGGCGCGGGCGGGTCTTCATCGCCAGCTCAGCGGCGACAACCCGACCCACAAGAACAAGCGCGAGGAATAAGAGGCGGGACGAGGCCCGAATCGCCGGGGCCTCAAACGCGAACACCACGGCGACTGCCGGGCCGTGCCCCGTCTGAACGCCGACGAGCCGGCGCAATGCCGGACATAGCCGCCCTACCCAGTCAAGACATTGCGTCCACTCGGCGGGCAACTTGGGGCCGGACTGGAAAAGGGGGCATGCCTTCACGGCGCGGTATCGGGCTCGTGCCCCCGAACCGCGCGTGAGCGGTCACACCCCTCGATCGAAGATGGTGCAGATGTGGTGCAGGCGCTCAATGGCCGCCAGCACGTCTGGCGTGATCTCGCAGCGGTCCCGGGTGATGTACAACCGCACGCCCACCTGGCCCTCGCCGTCCGCGGCACCATCCGGGAGCACCAGCACGCTGTGTCCCACCGCGTTGATCACGCCCGGTTGCAGCGCCGCCGTGGCCGCCTCTTGACTGGACGCCAGTCCCGAATCGCCGTGGCTCTGCACCCAACGACCCTCCCGGCTGACCAGGACCCGCCCGACTTCGTCCGCCAGCGGGCGCAGCAGCGCCTGGTGCAGGCGAAGCGCTTCCGGCAGAAGCTCCGCCAGACGGGCGACCAGATCGTCATGAACATGCACGCACTCGGTGTCGACCACCAGCGGGATCACGGCGAGGAACGGGCTCTCGGGCTCGTCGGCGAGTCGGTCGTGCCAGCTCCGGCGCGCTTCGGCGGGCAACACCGCGCAGCGGGCCGCAAGGTGGTCAAGTGCCGCGCAAAGGGCCCGACCGTCTCCCGAACGGTATGGGCGCAACATGCCGATCATACGTTCGGGATCACCGGCCTCGTCCCGCAACACCCGCAGGTCGAGCAGCATCGGACCGTGCTCCGGTGCCGCGATCGTGCGCCCTTCGAGCGCGATATGGTCGACGGCCCCCCGGGCGAAGTACCCGGGCAGCGCCGCTTCCGGGTGCCCGGCGACCGGCGACGCGGGGTCAGTGGGCTCGAAAAGCTGGAACAGGGGCTGACCGACGAGGTGATCGCGTGAAGCGCCCAACCAGTCGGCGGCCTGACGATTGGCCGTGATGACATACAGGCGCCGGGGGTCGAGCTCGATCAGGCCAAGTGCCGGCATGTCCAGCCATGCCTGGTGCCAGAAGTCGCGCTCGCGCAGTACGTCCAGGTTGCCCTGGCGGTAGCGGGCCCGCAGGTAACGCCAAAGGAAGACGAGGGCGGCCAACATCCCTACCGTCGACAGGATCGCGGTCAGACCGAGCCACTTTTCCAGTTGCTCGACGGGAGCCAGCACGTCGCGACGATCCTGAAGCACGAGGATCTGCGCGTTCAACCGACCCAGCCGCACCGTGGCGTAGACCCGATCGGTTCCCTCGATACGGGTCACCCCTTCCCCGAAGCCCTCGGCGGAAACCACGGCGGAAATCTCGTCCGTGCCATCCGGTATGTTCTCCCGTGCCGCCGGCTCCGGCGCCAGGGCACCGGAAAGCCCCTGACGGAGGCGGGACACGATGGCCGATGGCGTCTCGCCCACGACGGCGGACTCCTCGACCGGGTCGAGGGTCAGCATCGGCCAAAAGGCCGAGCCCCGGTCCCCGGAGTCGGGCAGATCGATCAGGAGCGTTCGCAGTCCGGCCTCGGAGCGGACGCGAAAGCCCTGCTCGGTGTCATCGATGAGACTCGCGGCATTGAGACGCGTCCAGAACACCAGGGACCACGGGCCGCGGCTGACCTCGGCCCGGTCGACGAACAGGGGCAGGATCCAGAACACATCCACCCCGCCCCGTCCCCGCGTGAACCGGGTGATGATCTGGATATCCGTGGTCACCGCGGCCCGGTCGAAGTGCTCCATGCCGGGGAGATTCAGGCGCGGCGCGGCGGAACGGAGACGCACCGCGCGATCAGGATCCAGCAGGACGAGTGCATCGAACTGGCGCTCCATCCCGGCGGTGAGCAGCTCGTCCGTGAAACCGTCCGTTTCACCCTCGTCGACCCGCTCGATCCATTCACGCAACCAATCCGCGCGCTCCCGGAACGCCCGGACACGTTGATCGCGCTCCTCGACCCAGTTGTCGATCTCGATCGCGCGGATCGCGGCGAGGTTGCTGGTCTCCCGCTGGGCCTTCTCGAGCAGGATGGGGGCGTACTGGCGGGCCGCTACGGCCGCGATGAAGATCTGGATGACGGCGATGGCCACCAGGGCCAGCAGCATCGCGATCAACCAGAAGCGGGCCGCGGACGGATGCCCGTGTCCGAAGTCCACGGCGCCGGGCCGCGAGGCGGTGAGACGGTCGACCAGGACGTAGAGCAGCACCCCGGTGACGAGGACGAAGATCTCGCCGAAGATCAGCCCGGTCGTGGAGATCTCCCAGTGCGCACCGCCCAGGCGGCCCAACAGCCACTGGGTAACCCAGATCCACACGGAAGCCAGCAGCACATAGGCGACCGTGATGGCCAGTGGCAGTCCCAGGCGCCCGGCAAGCATGTCAGGTGCCGATCCTGTCCCGCAGGGCGTTGAGACGCTGGATGCTGCGCACCTTGCCCATCAATTGCAGGATCACCCCGAAGCTGGGCGAAGACGTGTGGCCCAGCAGGGCCAGGCGGAGCACCGGCCCGACCTTGCCGAGCTTGAGGTCGAGCGTCTTGGCCACGCCCTTGACCGCGGCCTCGAGCGTATCGGTGCTTTCCCAGGCCGCGTCGTCCTCCAGCGCCACGCGCAGCGCGTCGACCACCATGGCCGCCGAGGCGTCCAGCTTCTCGAGCGCCTGGGGATCCGGCTCGACCGCGTCCATGTAGAAGGGCCCGGCCTCCTCGGCCATCTCCACCAGGGTATGCACCCGGTCGACATAGGCCGGCACGATGTCTTTCGGCGACGGTCCGCCCTGGTCCGGGTCGATGCCGAGCCGGCCGAGGTGCCAGCGCAGCTCGGCGGCCACGTCCGCCAGCGGCAGCTGGCGCATGTAGTGCTGGTTCAGCCAGCGCAGCTTGTCCGGGTTGATGCTCGAGGCCGAGTGGTTCACGTGGGCCAGGTCGAACAGGGAAATCATCTCGGAACGGCTGAAGATCTCCTCGTCACCGTGAGACCAGCCCAGCCGCACGAGGTAGTTGAGCAGCGCTTCCGGCAGGAAGCCGTCGTGACGGTACTGCATCACGCTGACCGCGCCGTGGCGCTTGGATAGCTTGGCCCCGTCCGGACCGTGGATCATCGGCAGGTGCGCGAACTGCGGCGGCTCGGCGCCCAGAGCGCGGTAGAGGTTGATCTGCCGCGGGGTGTTGTTGAGGTGATCGTCACCTCGCACGACGTGGGTGATTCCCATGTCCATGTCGTCGACGACCACGGTGAGGTTGTAGGTCGGCGTGCCGTCGCCCCGGGCGATGATCAGATCGTCGAGTTCGTCATTCCGGAAGGTTACCCGGCCGCGGATCGCGTCCTCGACCACCACCAGGCCGTCGAACGGGTTCTTGAAGCGCACCACGGGCTTGACGCCCTCCGGCGGCGTGCCGGTGAAGTCACGGTACCGACGGTCATAGCGCGGCTTCTCGCCGCGGGCCATCTGCTGCTCGCGCAGTGCGTCGAGCTCCTCACGGCTGGCATAGCAGTAGTAGGCCTTGCCTTCCGCCAGCAGCCGGTCGATGACTTCCTTGTACCGGGGCATCCTTTCGGTCTGGTAGAACGGGCCCTCGTCGTATTCCAGCCCCAGCCAGGTCATGCCCTCGAGGATCGCGTTGATCGATTCCGGCGTCGAACGCTCGCGGTCCGTGTCCTCGACGCGCAGCACGAACTGCCCGCCGTGCTTGCGGGCGAACAGGTAGCTGAACAGGGCCGTGCGGGCGCCACCGATGTGCAGGAAACCGGTCGGGGACGGGGCGAAGCGTGTGCGGACGGTCATCGAAACCTCGTGGAACAGGATTGCGTTGGCACTGGGTCACGGGCCGGCAGGGAGGGGCCGGCCCGGCGGCAAAACCGTCATTATAGAGGCTTGGAAACCTCGGCACGAATGCGAGTGCATCTCCGGCCTGGATAGCCCTCTGCCGGAACGGCGTCAGCTCGCCGGCGCATCAGCTACTCACTCGAGATGTCACATGACGAGCGCCGCGCGCCAACTCTTTCGCACAAGCCGCACTAGACCACTTGCTCAGCCGCTTGCGGACAAGGCAGCGCCACATCGTATTTGCTCCTGAACCGGGTCGAGGCGATCGCCTCTGCCGGCAGTGCATTCCCCCTGATCCGCATTACCACGACGCCGTCCCGGTATGCCTCGCAGAATGCCGCCACCTTCCCCTCGCTTCCGAGCACCCGGATGTCATCCGTCAGCCGCCCGTGGAAATCGTATTCCGCCCGGTACTTGCCGATGAACCCCAGCGTGCGCCCCTCGGCCTGCAGTTCGCCCAGTTCCCGGGCAAAGGATTGGAGATCGAATGCCGGGCGCAGGGGCTGGAATGCCAGATGAAGCAGCAGCAACGCGAGGATCGTCGCAACGGTCACGTGGGGCACCTGGATCTCGACCGGACGCCGACGCCAGAGGGTCGAGCCGACAAACAGCAGGGTCACTCCGACCAGCACAACGGTCGTTACGGGGACCAGCGAGGCCAGCTCGCTGCCCGAACCCCGTGCCAGCAGCACGATGACCACAGCCAGCAGCCCCCACATCCCGGCTACCCAACGCGCCCCGAGCTTCAGGTCCTTTTCTGCATGCCGCGCCAGCCATAGCGAAAGCAGCAGTGCCAGCGCCGGAAGCACCGGCAGAAGGTAGTGAGGCTGCTTGCCCGACGCGCTCGAGAGCAGCAGCAAGGGCAGGAGGACCCAGGCCAGCGCCAGCCAGAACAGGCGGGAATGGCGCCGGAAGACACCGGGTGCATGCCGCCGGATCCACCGCGGCCACGAGCGGGCGGCCCACAGTGCCGCCGATGCGGGCACCAGCAGCCACGGCAGCGTCAGCAGCGGCAGGTACAGCAGGTAGTAGTAGAACGGTTCGGCGTGGTCGAACGCCTCGACGGTGCGG
>NZ_JAWLBP010000044.1:0-17798 GCF_041687595.1 Guyparkeria sp.
TTCGTCCAGGTGCTCGAGGGCGAGGACGCCATCGCCAAGAACCGTGACCTGATGGGCGCGACCAACCCGAAGGAAGCCGAGCCGGGCACCATCCGCGCCGACTTCGCCGAGTCGATCGACGCCAACGCGGTCCACGGTTCGGACAGCGCCGAGAACGCGCGCACCGAGATCGATTTCTTCTTCAAGCCCGACGAGTTGACCAGCCGCTAAGACCGCTGGCACCTTTTCGGGTCGACATACGGGTGGCCTGAATGACTTCGACCGACGAACGCATCAACCTGCTGGGGCTGGCGCCCAGCCGCCTGCGTGCCTGGTTCGCGGAGATGGGCGAGAAGCCCTTCCGTGCCAACCAGGTGCTCAAGTGGGTGCACCAGCGCCGGGTCGAAGACTTCGATGCGATGACCGATCTCGCCAAGAGCCTGCGTGAACGGCTCAAGGAGATCGCCTGCATCCAGGCCCCCGAGATCCTGCTCGACCAGGAATCGAAGGACGGGACGCGCAAGTTTCTCGTCGATACGGGCGGCGGCAACTCGGTGGAGATGGTCTACATCCCCGAGGACGACCGCGCGACCCTCTGTATTTCCTCGCAGGTGGGCTGTTCGCTCACCTGCACGTTCTGCTCGACCGGCCGACAGGGTTTCAATCGCAACCTGTCGACCGCGGAGATCGTCGGTCAGCTCTGGCTGGCCGAACGGTTGATCGAGCGTCGCCTGCCGACCGGCAAGGCGATCAGCAACGTGGTCTTCATGGGCATGGGCGAGCCGCTCTTGAACGAGCAGGCGGTGGTCGATGCCGCCGAGCTGATGCTCGACGACCACGCCTACGGCCTGTCCAAGCGCCGCGTGACCATCTCGACCTCCGGCATCGTCCCGGCGATCGATCGACTGGGCGAGCGGCTGCCGATCTCGCTGGCCATTTCGTTGCACGCGCCCAACGACGCGCTGCGCAACGAGCTGGTGCCGATCAACGAGAAGTACCCGCTCGACGAGCTGATGGCCGCCTGCGACCGCTACGCAGAAGTCGTACCCCACGGCGCGATCATCTACGAGTACGTGATGATCCAGGGCATCAACGACACCCCCGAGCATGCCGACGAGCTGATCGAGCTGCTCGGCCCGCGCAAGGAAGCGGTCAAGATCAACCTGATCCCGTTCAACCCCTTCGAGGGCTCCGGCTACGAGCGCTCCTCGCGCAACCGGATCGAGCGGTTTCGGGCGCGGCTCAAGGCCGTGGGTATCAACACCGTGCCGCGCAAGACGCGCGGTGACGATATCGATGCCGCCTGCGGCCAGCTCGCGGGCAAGGTGGCAGACCGCTCCCGTCGCCAGGACCGGCTCGCCCAGATGGGGCTCGATCGAGGTGTCGTGGAGGTAACCGGATCATGATGTTGCAACGACAGGGACGCGGCCTGTGGATGGCCCTGGGGCTGGCACTGGTGGCCGGCGGGCCGGCGGGCTGTGCCTCGATGGGCGAAGGCAGCGATGTCGGCCAGATCGAGCGGAGCACCGGCAAGAACCGCCAGGCCGCCGAGGTCAATACCGAGCTGGCGTCGGGATACATGCGCGAGGGCGAACTCAAGGTCGCCATGGAGAAGGTCAAGCGTGCCATCGCCTTCGACGGCAGCTATGCCGCGGCGCACCACGTCCATGCGCTGCTGCTCGACCGACTCGGCGAAGAGGAGGAGGCCGGCGAGGCCTACCGCAAGGCGCACCGCTTCGACCGGGACAACCCCGGGATCGCCAACAACTATGCCGGCTACCTCTGCAGGGTGGGTGAATACGAGCGGGCACAGGCACTGTTCCGCTCAGCCTACGAGGACCCTCTCTACGAGACGCGTGAGTACGCGCTGGTCAATTCCGGCCGCTGCTACCAGAGGGCAGGCGAGAGTGAAAAGGCGCTCGAGCAGTTCCGGCGAGCGATCGACGCAGGTTCCAACCAGCCAGTGGCCGTGCTCGGCATGGCCCGGGCCCTGCACGAGCAAGGGGAGTCGGAAGAGGCGGCCCGCGTCATGGAGCGCTACGAGAGCCGTTTTCGACATACACCGGAGTCGCTGGCCACGGCGATCGAGATCGACAAGGCCGTCGGCGATGACGCGGCGCTGGCCAATCACCGGTTGATCCTGCGAGGTCGTTTCCCGGATTCCCCCGAGGCGAAGGAACAGCAAGCTGGAGGCAGTCAATGAGCGAGCAGGAGCGCCGCGATCCGGCATTGGGCAATGATCACGGCCAGGTCCCCGGTGAAGAGGCGATCTCGGTGGGGGAGCAGCCGGCCGGCCCTAGTGTCGGCGAACGGATACGCCAGGGGCGTGAGGCCGCCGGCCTGACGGCGGCCGATCTGGCCCAGCCGCTGAACCTTGACCTGCGCGTCATCGAGGACATCGAGCGTGATGCGCTGGACGAGGTGCCGGGCCGCCCCTACATTCTGGCGTACCTGCGTTCCTGGGCCGCCCAGCTCGGCATCGACGCCGAGTCGCTGATCGAGCAGTACAACCGCCAGCAGGGTGCCGCCCATGGCGAGATCCACGGCGGCCAGCACCCGACGCTGGCCGTGATGGAGAGCCGTAACGGCGGTGGCGGCGGCTGGGGACGATTCCTCGGCTGGCTGCTGGCCCTGATCGTCGCCGCCATCGTCGTGCTCGCCCTCCTGCAGCTCGATGGCGAGCGCATCAAGGGCTGGTGGCAGGGCCTGACGGGTGCGACCGCCGAACAGGCCGACCAACCCGCCGACGGAGGTCCCGTGTCAGGTGAGACGGCCGGCGTCTCCGAGCCGGAGATCGCCGTCACGAACGGAACGGACGAGGACGAGCCGATCGGCCGCCCGCCCGCCTCGGCCCTGAGCGCCGAGGAACCTGCGGCCCCCGCGACACTCGGCATGCTGTTGCCCGAGGGTCGGTTGTCTGCGCTGGGCAGCGAGGCGGAGACTGAGTCGTCCTCCGAGGCCGAACCGGAGGCGGTGCCCGCGGGGGACGAGAAGCCCGCGCTGGTGCTGCGTGCCGTGAGTGGCGAGAGCTGGGTCGAGGTCCGTGACGCGGCAGGCGAGCGCCTGATGTACGACGTTCTCGCCGAGGGCGATAGCCGCACGTTCGACGGCGACGGTCCCTTCTCGCTGGTGCTGGGAAACCCCGCTGCGCTCGAGGTCGAGTATGCCGGCGAGCCGGTCGAACTGGACGCGGCGGGCGGCTCGGCTGGTGTCACGCGACTGACCGTGGGTGATTCATGACCTTTCAACACGTGCCCGTGACGCGTCGTCTTTCCCGCCGTATCCAGGTCGGGTCCGTCGGCGTGGGTGGTGACGCGCCGATCAGCGTCCAGTCGATGACCAATACCGACACCTGTGACGTCGAGGCGACCGTTGCGCAGATCGAGCGCCTCGCTGCGGCCGGTGCCGATATCGTGCGTGTCTCCGTGCCCAGCATGGACGCCGCCGAGGCCTTCGGCCGGATCAAGCAGCGGGTCTCCATCCCGCTGGTGACGGACATCCACTTCGACTACCGCATCGCCCTGCGCGTGGCGGATCTCGGCGCCGACTGCCTGCGCATCAACCCGGGCAACATCGGTCGCGAGGACCGCGTGCGCCAGGTGATCGACTCGGCCCGCGACCACGGCATCCCGCTGCGCATCGGCGTCAACGCCGGTTCGCTGGAGAAGGATCTGCAGCAGAAGTACGGCGAGCCCACGCCGGACGCGCTGGTCGAGTCCGCCCTGCGTCACATCGACATCCTCGACCGGCTC
Organism: Guyparkeria sp.; assembly: GCF_041687595.1. Taxonomy (NCBI): domain Bacteria; kingdom Pseudomonadati; phylum Pseudomonadota; class Gammaproteobacteria; order Chromatiales; family Thioalkalibacteraceae; genus Guyparkeria; species Guyparkeria sp. The sequence continues at coordinate 3,732 of NZ_JAWLBP010000044.1, forward strand.
GACTACCCGGAGTTCAAGGTCTCGCTGAAGGCCTCCGACGTCTGGATGACGCTGGGCGCCTACCGCAAGCTGGCCTCCCAGATCGAGCAGCCGCTTCATCTGGGCATCACCGAGGCCGGCGGGCCGCGGGCCGGGGCGGTCAAGTCGGCCGTTGGCCTGGGCATGCTGCTGGCCGAAGGCATCGGCGACACGCTGCGCGTCTCGCTGGCCGCCGACCCGGTCGAGGAGGTCAAGGTCGGCTGGGATATTCTCAAGTCGCTGAAACTGCGTAGCCGCGGTGTGAACCTGATCGCCTGCCCGTCCTGCGCCCGCCAGGAGTTCGACGTCATCAAGACCGTCAACGCCCTGGAGGAGCGCATCGAGGATATCGACTTCTCCATGGACGTGGCCGTGATCGGCTGCGTGGTCAACGGGCCCGGCGAGGCCCGCGAGGCGGCCGTTGGCCTGACCGGCGGCAAGCCCAATCTTCTGTACGTCGACGGCAAGCCCTCGCGCAAGCTTTCCGAGGAAGAGCTGGTCGACCAGATCGAACAAACCATTCGCGAGCGTGTCGCCAGCGCCAAGCGTAGCGACGACTGAGCCTTTCCAGACCTAGCAATGAGCAAAACCCTGCAAAGCATCCGCGGGATGCACGACGTGCTGCCCGAGCAGACCCCGGCCTGGCAGCGCCTGGAGGCCGCGCTGGCCGAGACGGCCGTGGCCTTCGGCTATGAAGAGATCCGCATGCCGATCGTCGAGCAGACGGGGCTGTTCGCCCGCTCGATCGGCGAGGTCACCGACATCGTCGAGAAGGAGATGTACACCTTCGACGACCGCAACGGCGATTCGCTCACCCTGCGCCCGGAGGGTACCGCCGGCTGCGTGCGCGCCTGCCTGCAACACGGGTTGATCCACAACCAGCAGCGCCGGCTCTGGTACATCGGCCCGATGTTCCGCCACGAGCGTCCGCAGAAGGGTCGCTATCGCCAGTTCCACCAGTTCGGCGTGGAGGTATTCGGCGTGAAGGGGGCCGAGCTCGACGTCGAATTGATCCAGATGGCCCGCACGCTCTGGTCCCGCCTGGGCATCGAGGACGTGCGCCTGGAGATCAACACTCTCGGCCAGCCGGAGGCGCGTGCCCGTCACCGCCAGGTCCTGGTGGAGTACCTGGAAGGCCACGCCGACTCGCTGGACGAGGAGGCGCGCCGACGCATGCACGAGAACCCCTTGCGAGTGCTCGACAGCAAGAATCCCGCGATCCAGTCGATCCTCGAGGGTGCGCCGAAGCTGGCTGACTACCTCGACGAGGAATCCGCGGCCGACTTCGAGCGGACCTGCGAGCTGCTCGACGCACTCGGCATCCCGTACCGGGTCAATCCGCGTCTGGTGCGCGGCCTGGATTACTACAACAAGCTGGTCTTCGAATGGGTCACCGAATCGCTCGGTGCCCAGGGGACCATCTGTGCCGGTGGGCGTTACGATGGGCTGGTCGAACAGCTTGGCGGGCGGGCCACCCCGGCGGCGGGCTTCGCCATCGGCATCGAAAGACTCCTGTCCCTCGCCGGCGATGAGGGCGACGGCGCTCGCGCGGACGTATACGTGATCGTTCCCGAGGCCGGGCGCCAGGCGGCGGCGATGCGCCTGGCCGACCGGCTGCGGGACGGTTTGGCCGGCCGGCGGGTGCAGTGTAATCTCGACGGCGGCAGCCTCAAGGCGCAGTTCAAGCGAGCCGATCGTAGCGGCGCCGGGTTGGCGGTGATCGTCGAGGATACCGAGGGCGCCGAGGTATCGTTCAAGCCCCTACGTGGCGAGGGCGAGCAACGAACCGTCTCCGCCGACGATCTCATCGACCTGCTGACCGACCGGTCGGCAGGCGGACTCTGAACAGTCAGGAATTTCCGAACATGGTCGCCTCAGACGAAGAACAGATCGAACGCATCCGTGACTGGTGGGCCGAGCACGGCCGGACCGTGATCGCCGGCATCGCGCTGGGCGTTGTCGCCATTGCCGGCTGGTACGGCTGGCAGGGCTGGCAGGAAAACCGCGTGGCCTCGGCCTCGGCGGCCTTCGGTGCGCTCGAACAGCGGGCCGCGGCGGACGACAACGCCGAAGTGGTCGAACTGGCCCGCGAGGTGGCCACCGCCTACGACGGCACCAGCTATGCCAGCCTGGCCTGGCTGCTCGGCGCCGGCGTGGCCGTGGAGAACAACGATCTGGAAACGGCAGCGGCCTATCTCGAGCGGGCAACGGACAGCACCCGCCAGCCGCAACTGGTCGCCACCGCGGAACTCCGCCTGGCACGCGTCCTGTGGGCCGAGGGCGACCACGCCGCCGCGCTCCAGCGATTGAACGACGCGCCGGCGGGCTTCGAGGGTCTTTATGCTGAACTGCGGGGCGACATCCTGCTCGACGAGGGCGACCTCGCCGGCGCCCGCTCGGCCTACGAGACCGCCGCCGCGTCCGATGCCGCCAACGGTCTGCTCCAGCTCAAGCTCGACAGCCTGCCGGTTGCCGAGGCCGGAGGTGCGTCGTGAGTGCCCGCCGGTCGATCCTCGCTGGCGGTCGGCACCTGCCGGCTGTCCTCTGTCTGGGGGTCGCCGTCGCGCTGGCCGGTTGTTCCGCGCCGCGCGAACTGGTCAAGCCCACGCCGCTGGAAGAGATCGAGAACGAGCGGGCGCCTAGCGTCGAATGGTCGGCCTCGTCGGGCGGCAAGCAGAAGAACGAACTGTCCAGCATCGCGCCGGTCGAGGAAGACGGTCGGGTATTCGTCGCCGGGCCCGATGGCGACGTGCGTGCCTACGACCTCGAGTCGGGCAAGCGTCTCTGGTCCGCTGATCTCGACGCCGCGCTCAGTGTCGGCGGCGGGGCCGGGGAAGGCCTGGTGGTCTTCGGCTCCGATGATGGACGGGTCTTCGCGCTGGATGCCGAGACCGGCGAGACGAGATGGACCCGCTCCATTCGCAGTTCCGTGGACGCCGCGCCGTCGGTCGGTTTCGGTGACGTCGCCGTGCGGGGTCGTGACGGCACATTCGCCCTGCTGGACGCCGAGACCGGCGAGGTTCACTGGCAACAGTCGACGAGCCAGCCCTCCCTGACCCTGCAGGGTCAGAGCCGCATCCTGATGTTCCCGGACGCGATCGCCGTCGGCTTCGATGACGGAACGATGGGTGTCTACTCTCGCGACGACGGTCGAGAGCTGTGGAGCCGGGCCGTGGCTCTGCCCACCGGGCGCACGGACGTGGACCGCATGGTCGACGTCGATGCCACTCCGGTGTTCGCCGATGGCGTCTTCTACGTGGCCACCTGGCAGGGCAAGCTCGCGGCACTCGCGGCCCAGGGCGGGCGCGAGATCTGGTCGCGCGACTTCTCGTCGGTGACCGACTTCGCCGCCGACCGGCGCGCGCTCTACCTCTCCGACGCCGATGGCGTGGTCTGGGCGATCGACCGGCGCAGCGGCGATGCGCTGTGGCGCCAACCGGATCTCGCCCATCGTGGGCTGACCGGCCCGGCGCTGATCGGGGGCGACCTCGTGGTCGGTGACGTCGAGGGCTACGTGCACGTGCTCTCGACGGCCAGCGGCCGGCTGCTCGGCCGCGCCGACTGGGGTGATCCGCTGGTCGATCCGATCGGGTCCGTCGATGGTCGCGGGCTGGCCGTGTCGCGCGATGGCAAGCTGCGGGTGTTCACGCTTGACTGAGCATCCTGCCGTGGCCCTTGTCGCAACACATGCCCGTTTCGTCTTTCCTTTCTCTCGCACGAGTTCCCTGTCGCGATGAAGCCCGTAATCGCCCTGGTCGGTCGCCCCAACGTGGGCAAGTCGACCCTCTTCAACCAGCTGACCCGCAGCCGTGACGCCCTGGTGGCGGACTACGCGGGGCTGACCCGCGACCGGCAATACGGCACGGCCCATCACGAGGATCGGGAGTGGCTGGTGATCGATACCGGCGGCCTGACCGGCGAGCGCGGCGGCATCGAGGCCCTGATGCAGGACCAGGCCTGGCTGGCCATGGAAGAGGCCGACCTGGTCGCCTTCCTCGTCGACGGCCGGGCCGGGCTGACCGCCGCCGATGAGCAGATCGCCAGCGAACTGCGCCGGGCGGGCAAGCCAGTGCTGCTGGTGGTCAACAAGACCGATGGCGTCGATGAGCACGAGGTCCAGGCCGAGTTCTGGGCACTGGGCATGGGCGAGCCGGAATTTATCGCCGCCACCCATGGTCGCGGCATTGGTGGATTGTGGGAGCGGCTCGAGGCCATGCTGCCGCCCGAGCTGACCGCCGAGCCTGCCGAGGAGCCGGAGGACAAGGGGACCACCGTTGCCCTGGTGGGGCGCCCCAACGTGGGCAAGTCCACCCTGACCAACCGGTTGCTGGGCGAGTCGCGCGTGCTGGCCTTCGACGAGCCGGGCACCACGCGTGACTCGATCAAGATTCCCTTCGAGCGCGACGGCAAGCCCTACACGCTGATCGACACCGCCGGGGTGCGGCGCAAGTCGCGCGTCGGCGAGGCGATCGAGAAATTCAGCATCGTCAAGACGCTGCAGGCGATCGAGGCGGCGAATGTCGTCATCCTGGTGCTGGACGCCCACACCGGCATCACCGAGCAGGACCAGCACCTGCTCGGATTCATCCACGACCGCGGCCGGGCGCTGGTGATCGCCGTGAACAAGTGGGACGGCCTGGAGGCCGACGTGCGCGAGCGGGTAAGCACCGAGATCGAGCGCAAGCTCGGCTTCATCAACTATGCCGAGATACACCGCATCTCCGCCCTGCACGGCACCGGCGTGGGGCACCTTTTCGAGAGTGTGGACAACGCCTACGCCGCCGCCATGCGCTCGATATCCACCAACGCCCTGACCCGCACCCTGCAGGCGGCGGTCGAGCAGCACCAGCCGCCGCTGGTCCACGGCCGGCGCATCCGCCTGCGCTATGCCCACCAGGGCGGCAGCAATCCGCCGCTGATCGTCATTCACGGCAAGCAGACCAAGCGCCTGCCGGGGCATTATCATCGCTACCTGGAATCGTATTTCCGGCGCGAGTACGACCTGATGGGCACCCCCATCCGGATCGAGTTCCGCACCGATGCCAATCCCTACGAGGGGAAGGTCGACCGGCGCACGCCGTTGCAGAAGGTCAAGCAGAAGAAGGCCGAGGCGCGTCGCCGCCCCGGCCAGCGTGGCGGTCAGCGACGCGGCTGAGCCGCGCGGCGGGCTGCCGACACGGGGCCTTCGGGCCAGAACACAGGGAAGGAGAGGATGGGATGATGAAAGGACTGATCATGCTGGGGCTGTCTGCCGCCCTAGCGCTGCATGGGATGACCGCCGGCGCCCAGGTGGGGATGACGAACACGGGAGATCCCCGGGTGGCGGCCCTGCTGGACGAGGCGGACCTGGGTTACGAGGTCGACGGCGACAACGACTTCGGCCTGGTGTTCGAGTTCAACGACGGTCGCAGCCAGTTGGTCTGGGTGCTGTCGAACACGGCCGAACTCGACGCCCTCGAGATCCGCGAGGTCTGGTCGATCGCCTACAGCTCGGATACCCCCCTCTCCGAACGAGTGGCAAGGCGTCTGTTGAGCCAGAACGCCAACGTCAAGCTCGGCGCCTGGCAGACCCGCAAGATGGGCGATGAATACGTGGCCCTGTTTGCGGCGCAGATCGCGGCGGACACCGACGTGGCCACGCTCGTGACGACCCTCCAGGTCGTGTCGGCCACCGCCGACGAGATGGAGATCGAGCTGACGGGCGGCGACGACGAGTACTGACCCCGGGCCGGCGGGTCACTTGACCGGTCGGCTTCTCCTCCGGCGTTCAGCCCGTCGACCCGTCGTCGCGCGTGGCGAATCCCTCCACCCACATCTTGGTCGCCCCGCAAACGCCCACCGGCATGGCGAGGAAGTTGGCCACGGGCACCATCGTCATCAGCGTCATCAGGCTGCCGAAGCCGAGCGTCAGCGCGGGGCGCTGGCGCAGCCGACGGCGCTGCTCGCGGAATGACAGGCCGTGGTTGCCGGCCGGATTGTCGACGTACTCCAGGCTCATCATCCACGCCGAGAAGGCGAACCAGGCGAATGGCGCGAGCAGGTTCAGGCCGGGGATGAACCACAGGACGACCAGCGGCAGGGCCCAGGCCGCGAGATACAGCAGCCGGCCGACTTCCCCGGCCACTGCCGTGACGGACTCTGTGACCATGCCTTTGCCGCTGTCCGCGGGCGGTCGGCCCGTCAGGTGGGCTTCGACCCGGGCGGCGAGCACGGCGTTGAACGGCGCGGCGATCAGGTTGGCCACCAGCGTGAAGCTGAAGAACGTCACCAGGAGCAGGCCGAGCACCAGCACCGGCATGAGCACCCAGTAGAGGAAGTCGAGCCATGACGGCAGCAGGCCCTCGAGCCAGTCGCCGGCATGGTCGAGCAGCAGCCAGCCGGCCAGGGCGAACAGCAGCACGTTGATCGCCAGCGGAATCAGCGTGAAGCGGCGCAGGCCGGGCTGCCACATCAGGCGAAAGCCGGCCAGCCAGTAGCCGAAACCGCCCAGCTCCCGGGCGGCTCGTGGCAGGGGTGCGTTCATCGGGTTCCTTTCCTGTTTGCCGCGAGCCGGGCCGCGCCCACGGCCGCCTCGGTGTGCTCGGCCAGCCGGACGGGTACGCCCAGGGCGCGCTGGCGCATGCGGGTGAAGACCGGGTTGCGCGCGCCGCCGCCCGCGGAGTAGACGCGTCGGACCGGCGAGGCGCCCAGCTGGGCGAAGCGCCGGTAGCCCTGCGCCTCGATCCGCGCGATGCCGCGCAGCAGTCCGCCAAGGAAGTCGACCGGGTCGTCGGGACGCGGGGTCAGGCGCGGGGACATGTCGGGAGCGACCACCGGAAAGCGCTCGCCCCGGCCGGCCAGCGGCCAGTAGCCGAGCGTGTCGGGACGGTCCGGATCGATCCCGGCGCTCAGTTCGGCCAGTTGCTCGCCGGTGAAGTACCTCGCCAGTACCCGGCCGCCGCTGTTCGACGCCCCGGAGATGGCGAAGCGGTCGCCGAAGCGATGGCTGTAGACGCCGCTGGCGGCATCGGCTACCGGCGTCTCGCTGATCAGTTTCAGCGCCAGCGTCGATCCCAGGCTGGTCACGCCGTCACCTTCGTCGGTCGCGCCGCTGGCCCAGAGGGCCGCCATCGAATCGGTGGTGCCAGCGGCCACGATCCCACCCTCAGGCAGGCCCCAGCGTCGGGCCAGCTCGGGCGTGACGGGCCCGATGGCCGTGCCGGGGCGATGGACCTCGGGCAGCCGGTCGCCGAATCGTTCGATAAGGGCGGCCGGCCATTGCTCGGCCACCGCATCGAAGCCCCACTTCAGCGCGTTGTTGCTGTCGCTGACATGCTGGCCGGTCAGGCGGGTGACGAACCAGTCGGCCTGGCTGACCGGTCGCCCGCTCTGGCCGCGCTCCTCGGTGAGGAATCGCCAGCGGGCCAGCGCGGACAGCTGGGCGTCGGGATCGAGATCCAGCCGGCGCAGCGCGTCGAGCTGCTCCTGCCCGCGCGGGTCGTCGTACATCAGGGCCGGCCCTTCCGGCTCGCCGTCCTCCCCGATCGTCAGCACCGTCCCGGAGGTGCCGGCGAAGGCCAGGGCGTCGACCTCGGCCAGGCGTCCCTGCTTTCCGAGGCGGCACATCAGCCCGTCGAAGGCCGACCACCACTGCCGCGGGTCCTGCTCGTGGCCGTCCTCGATGGCAGGCGCGGCCCAGTCGGCCCGTTCCAGCCAGAGCGGCTGGCCGTCAGCGTCGAGTGCGGCCAGCCGCAGGCCGGAGGTGCCCACGTCGATACCCAGTGTCCGCGCGCGTCGATCCGTCATGGCGCGGTCGGCCTCAAGGCAGCTCGACGCGCGGGGCCGGCTCCCAGCCCTCCTTGCGGTGCTCGACGACCACGTTGGTCCAGATGCCGCCGCGCACGTTCCAGCGGCCGGTGACGCGCAGGAAACGCGGCTCGATGGCGGCGACGATGTCGTCCGCGATACGGTTGGTCATCGCCTCGTGGAAGCCGCCTTCCTCGCGGAACGACCACATGTACATCTTCAGCGACTTGAGCTCGACGCAGCGCTCGTCCGGCACGAAGTCGATGACGATGGTGGCGAAGTCCGGCTGGCCGGTCTTGGGGCACAGGCAGGTGAACTCGGGGACCTCCATGTGGATGGTATAGTCGCGTTCCGGATGCGGGTTGGGAAAGGTCTCGAGTGACTTGCTGGGTTGGGTCGACATGGATGACTGTCCTGTTGCGGCAAATGAAATGGGTTCGGTGAACCGGGGGGCGAATTATAAGTCGCTCCCGCGGCCCTTGCAGGCACCGGCGGCGATTCGCCGGGCCAGTCGCTCCCCCGTGCCCTGCCGGAACCGCCCGTCGGGGCGCCCTGTCTTCCCGGCGCCGAGGGGAATGGTGTTCCCATGCGCCTGACCCGCCTCTATCTTGCCGGCTTCAAGTCCTTCGCCGCGCCCACCGAGATCCGGCTGGCCGAAGGCACGCTGGCGATCGTCGGGCCCAACGGCTGCGGCAAGTCCAACCTGATCGATGCCCTGCGCTGGGTAATGGGTGAATCCTCCGCCCGCCACCTGCGCGGCCAGGCCCTCGACGACCTGATCTTCGCCGGAAGCGGCTCGCGCAGCGCGGCCAGTCGCGCCGTGGTCGAGCTGACGCTGGACAACCGCGAGCGTCGCATCCACGGCCCCTTCGCCGCCTACAACGAGCTGACCGTCCGGCGCAGCCTCGATCGCGACGGCCAGTCCCGTTACGAGATCAACAATACCCGGGTGCGTCGCCGCGATGTGATCGACCTGTTCCTTGGCACCGGCGTGGGCGCGCGCTCCTACTCCGTGATCGAGCAGGGGCAGGTCAACCGCATCGTCGACGCCAAGCCCGACGAGTTGCGCGGCTACCTCGAGGAGGCAGCCGGCATCTCGGTCTACCGGGAGCGCCGCCGCGAGACCGCCAACCGTATCAGCCACACCGAGGAGAACCTCGCCCGGCTCTCCGACATCGCCGCCGAGCTGGAACGCCAGGAGGCCACGCTGGCCCGCCAGGCCAGGGCGGCCCGACGCTACCGCGACCTGGCCGCCGAGCGCCGCCGCCTGCAGGTGGAGGCCGCGGCGGTGGGGCTGCTGCAGGCGCGCGCCGAGCGCGAGCGTCTCGACCGTGGCGTCGAGGCCGCCCGCGAGGCCGAGGCGCGGCTGGATGCCACCCTGGCCGAAGTCGAGGGCCAGGCCGAGGCGGCCGAACGGGCCGGCCAGGCTGCCGCCGACCGACTGGCGCAGCATTCGGCGGAGAAATACCGCCTGTCGACGGAGCTCGGCGGCCTGACCACCCGCATTGCCGAGCTCGATGGCCGGATCGAGGGCATCGAGCGGCAGGAGCGCCACGATCGGGACACCCTCGAACGCCGCGAGAGCGAACGTCGGGAGGCGGAGGCCCGGCGCGAGGCCCTGATCGCCGAGCAGCGCGAGCAACGCGCGTCGCTGGATGCGTTGTCCGCCGACCACGACCGGGCCCGCGACCGTCGCGCGACCGCCGAGGCCGACCTCGAGGCCCTGCGCCGGGAGGTGATGGCCGCGACCGAGGCGCGGGTGCACCCCGAGCGCGAACAGGCCCGCCTGGCCGAACGCTGCGAGTCGACCGCCCGCGAGTGCCGCCGGCTGGAGTCAGCCCCGGCGGCGGCCCAACTGAACGCCGCCGAGACCGAACGTCGGGATCTGGACCGGCAACTGTCCGAACAGGCCGGCGAGATCGAGACGTTGGCCGAGTCACGGGCCCGGGCGGAGGCGGGATGCTCGTCGCAGGCAGAAGCCGTCGAACGTGCCGAGGCCCTGCTGCAATCGGCAGACGAGGCCCGCCGCGAGACGCGGCGGCAGGCCGACGGCATCCGGGCCGAGTGGCAGGCGCTCGACCGGCTGATCGCGGCGCACGCGGGTAACCGCGGTGCGGCCGGCGAGAACGATTCGGCCTCCCAGCGGCTGGTGGATCATCTGGTCGAGGCGGACCTGCGCGACCCGTGGATCGGCCACGTGCTGGGCACGGCGCTGGAAGCCGAGCTGGTCGAGGACATCGCCGCGCACGCCGCCCGCGAGTTCGAGCGCTTTGCCGACGAGGGCGCGCCCGGCGGCTGGTGGCTGGAAGCTGGCCGGGATGCCGGGGCCGACTGGCTGATCGAGCGTATCGGCGACTTCCCGGGCCGCCCGGTCGACAGCCTAGAGGCGGCGCTTGAACGACGTGCCGAGCTCCCGCCCGGCGATTTCCTGATCACCCCGGACGGCTGGTGGGTCGGACGTCACTGGCTGGGTCGTGCCGAGGAAGGGCAGGCCGCCGCCCACCTGGCACATCTGGCGCGCCGCCGTGAGCTGCAGGTCGAACACGAGCGGGTCGAAGGCGATCTCGAAGCCGCCGAGCGCGCCTGGACGCAAGCCCGGGAGGCCCTGCGCGCCGAACGGGCGAGGCTGGAGGAGCTCCTGCGCGAGCGGGACGAGGTCGGGCGCCGACTCGAATCGCGACGGCTGGCCCACGAGCACGGCCAGGAACGTCGCGAGCGGGCGACCCGGGCGATCGAGCAGTGGCGGGAGAAGGCGGCCGCGGAAACCGAGGAGCTGGCCGAGGCACGGCACCGGCTGGCGGATCTCGAGGGGCAGCGCGAGACGGCCCGCGAGGCGGTCGCCGAGGCCGATGGCCGGCGGGAACGGGCCCTTGACGCCCAGCAGCGGGCCCAGCAGGTGCTGGACGAGGCCCGCGAGGCGGCCCGATCGGCGGCAGATCGCTTCCATCGCGCCAAGCGGGAGATCGACCAGCGCGAGGAGGTGATCAACCGGCTGGCCGGCGAAGGCCAGCGCCTGCGGCACGAGCACGAGGCGCTGACGCGGCGCCTGGCCGAGGCGGCCGGGGAGCGGGACACGGCCCGCGTCGAGCGCGACCGGCTGGTCGACGAGCGGCGCGGGCTCGAGGTGCGGCTGGCCGAGGCGGAACGAGCCGAGACCGAGGCGCGCGAGGCCCAGCAGGCGGCCACGGCCGAGCAGTCCGCCGCCCGCGAGCGAGTCGCCGAGGCGAGGGCCGCGCGGGACGAGGCGCGGGCGCGAAGCGAGCAGGCGCGCATCGACCGCGCCCAGGGCGAAACGCGCGAGCAGCACGCCGTCTCCCGGCTGGAGGAGGCTCGTGCGCAGCTGGGCGAAAGCGAGAAGGAGCCGGATGTCGAGGCCGTCGAGGAGCTGGCGGCCGAGCCGGGCGCCGCCGAGCGCCAGCGCGGGCGGCTGGAGGAGCTCGATGCGCAGATCCGGCGGCTGGGCGCGGTCAACCTCTCCGCGATCGAGGACCACCGCGAGGTCGAGGAGCGCCGCGAGGAGCTGACCGGCCAGATCGCGGACGTGGAATCGGCCCTGGCCCAGCTGGCCGAGGCGATCGAGACCATGGACCGCCAGACCCGGGAGCGTTTCCGGGAGACGTTCCACGCGGTCAACCAGCGTCTCGGCCCGCGCTTCGAATCACTGTTCGGCGGTGGCGAGGCGCGCCTGGAACTGACCGGTGACGATCCGCTGGATGCCGGGGTCGCCCTGATGGCCCGGCCGCCGGGCAAGCGCATCAGTCACCTGTCCCTGTTGTCCGGGGGCGAACGGGCGCTGACGGCCACCGCCCTGATCTTCGCCATCTTCGAGCTGAACCCCGCACCGTTCTGCATTCTCGACGAGGTCGACGCGCCCCTCGACGAGGCTAACGTGGGGCGTTTCTGTGCTATGGTTTCGAGCATGTCCGACCGGGTGCAGTTCATGTACATCACCCACAACAAGACCACCATGGCAAGCGCTTCCGCGCTGGTCGGCGTGACCATGCGCGAGGCCGGCGTGTCGCGGATCGTGTCCGTCGACATCGATGCCGCGGTGGACCTGATCGAGGCGTGATCCGGATGCCCCTGAAAACCGTAGCGAGCGGGCCGAGTGTGAGGGAAGTTCTGTATGAACTGGATGCCGCTCTGGCGAAGCGCTCCGCCCGTGATCAAGGCGCGGTGTCGCCGGCGTGCCGGCGGCCACGGCAAGACAACGTAACGCAGAGCACGGGCGGAGCGCTTCGCCCCGTAGGGCGAGTCTTGAGCCGGACATTTGCGGCGTTGCCGACCTTGGAAAGGGAAGTGCCCTTCCGCTGCGGTCGGGCGCCTTGCACCTGTCCGGCTCAAGACGCGCAGAGCGACATCCAGTTCACACAGACCTTCCCGGGGAGCCGCGGAGTGAGCGACGAGACATATCGAGCGGATAGGCGAGAAGCGAACGAGTGCGCGACGTCGCAATCGGCGTGCGCAGCAGGTTTGCAGGGGTAGCCGGCATGGAGTGGTTGCGCTGGATAGTTCTCATTGTCGGCCTGCTGGTGATCGGCGGCATCGTCTGGATGTACCGTCGTCACCGTAGCGAGCAGGCCGTGGACCTGGGTGGCGGCCATGACGGCCATGGCGGCTATCACGATCCGATCGACGCCAGTGTCGGGGCCCGGGTCGAGGAGGACGTCGAGGACCTGGAGCGGGTCGCTGACCGTCGTCTGGAACCGAGCCTGGATCTCGGCGGTGACGACCGTGTCGAACGTCCCGACGAGGACGGATTCGTCGACGGCGTCTCGCCTGCCCGCGTGGTCTGGCGGTCCGAGGAGCCGGAGGAGGCCGAGCCGGAAGAACCGGAGCCGCGGATGGAGAGCGGGCCTGCCGGGTTCAGTGATGCCGGCGAGCCCGAACCGGCCGAGGAAGTGCCCGCCCGCCCGCAGCCCGGCTTCTCCAGCCTGTTCACGCGGCAGGGGCAGGACACCCCGTCGGCCGAAAAGCCGTTGGCCGGCGCGCCGACCGACGAGCGCGGCGCCGAGCCGACGATCGACGAGGACGAGACCGAAGAGCCGGGCGGCGCGGTGATCTCGATGATCCTCGTCGACCGCCAGCAGCGCGCCATGCCTGCCGAGCAGGTGCGCCGAGGCATCGAGGAGGCCGGCTTCGAGTTCGGCGACTTCGCCATCTACCACTTCCGCGACCTGGACGGCGAGAGCTGGTTCTCGCTGATGAATGCCGTCTCCCCGGGGCAGTTCGACCCCGATGACCTGACTTCCTACGAGACCCCGGCGCTGGCCATGTTCATGCAACTGCCGAGCCGGGGTGCGGATCCGTCGCTGGTCTTCGACCGCATGCACCAGGTGGCCACCACGTTGGCCGAGACGCTGGACGCGCTGCTCATCGATGACCGCCGCGAGCCGCTGGACACCGAGTCGATCGACCGCTACCGAGAGCTGATCGAGTCCTACCGATGAGCGAGTCCGACGACCGGAAGCGGATTTCGGCCCTTCGCGCCGAGATCCGCCAGCACGATTTCCGCTACTACGTCCTCGACCGCCCCACCATCCCCGACGCCGAGTACGACGCGCTGATGCGCGAGCTCGAGGCGCTGGAGGAAAAGCACCCCGACTGGGTCACCCCCGATTCGCCCACGCAGACCGTCGGCGCGCCGCCTAGCCACGCGTTCGAGACGGTCGAGCACCGCGTGCCGATGCTCTCGCTGGACAACGCCTTCGACGAGGAGGAGTTCGCCGCCTTCGACCGCCGCGTGCGCGACCGCCTCGGGAGCGAGGCGCCGGTGACCTACCAGGCCGAGCCCAAGTTCGACGGGCTGGCGCTGAGCCTCACCTACGTCGGCGGCACGCTGGCCCGCGCTGCGACCCGCGGTGACGGTCGCCGCGGCGAGGACGTCACCGACAACGTCCGCACCATCGACAGCGTGCCCTTTCGCCTCGACCTGCCCGAGAACAGCGAGATCGAGATCCGCGGCGAGGTGGTGATGACCCACGAGTCCTTCGCCGAGATCAACCGCCGCGCGGAGAGGCGCGGCGAGAAGGTGTTCGCCAACCCGCGCAATGCGGCGGCCGGCTCGCTGCGGCAGAAGGACCCGCGCGTCACCGCCGAGCGCCCGCTTCACTTCTTCGCCTACGGCATCGGTCTGGCCGAAGGCATCGAGGCGCCCGAGACGCAGTCCGGCTGGCTCGACCGCATCGCGGATCTGGGCTTCTCGGTGGCCGAGAACCGGGCCCGGGTGACCGGGCTGGACGGGGCGCGGGCCTTCTTCCGCGA
>NZ_JAWLBP010000045.1:0-1425 GCF_041687595.1 Guyparkeria sp.
CGGAGCGGTCGATGATCTCGCGCGCCTGGCGGGCCTTCTCGAGGGTCGCCGGGATGAACTTCTGGCCGCCGAAGCCCGGGTTGACGGACATCAGCAGGACGATGTCGACCTTGTCGATCACCCATTCCAGCACGTCCAGCGGGGTGGCCGGGTTGAACACGAGGCCCGACTGGCAGCCCTGGTCGCGGATCAGCTGCAGGCTGCGGTCGACGTGCTCGGAGGCCTCCGGGTGGAAGGTGATGGAGGTCGCGCCCGCCTGGGCGAAGTCCGGGATGATGCGATCGACCGGCTTGACCATCAGGTGCACGTCGATCGGCGCGGTGACGCCGTGCTTGCGCAGCGCGTCGCAGACCAGCGGGCCGATGGTCAGGTTGGGGACGTAGTGGTTGTCCATCACGTCGAAGTGCACCCAGTCCGCGCCGGACTTCAGGACGTTGTCCACTTCCTCGCCCAGGCGGGCGAAGTCGGCGGACAGGATGCTCGGGGCAATGATGTAGTCGCTCATCGAAAAAGGCTCCTCGGATAGACGCAAAGATGGGGGCCGCGCCCTCCCCTACCGTCCATCGCGCGCGATGACGGGACAGGAATGGCGCAGGATACTGCTCGCCAATGTACCGGATTTCGGCCGGTTTTTTAAGGAAAGGCCGAGCGAATCCGAGCGCCGCCCCGGCCTGTCGAGCGGTCGTCTGCGCCGCCCCGGTCGGCGAGGCCGCCACAAATCAGCTAGAATTTCGCGACATTTCAAACCGGACGGGACCCCTGGCCCATGTTCTCCACCGAACTGCTGCTTCGCGAATTCGTCACCCACGACGTGCAACGCTATATCCTCGCCAAGCCCGAGGGATACGCCTTCACGCCCGGACAGGCGCTCGAGATGGCCATCGACGAGCCGGAATGGCGCACCCAGGCCCGGCCGTTCACGCTGACCAACCGCGTCGACGACCGCGTGCTCGAGCTGATGATCAAGAGCTACGGCAGCCACGACGGCGTCACCCAGCACCTGGCCGAGGCGAAACCCGGCACGAAACTGCTGGTCTCCGAGCCGTTCGACAGCTTCAAGTACGAGGGACCGGGCTGGTTCATCGCCGCCGGCGCGGGCATCACGCCGTTCCTGGCCATCATTCGCGACCTCGCCGACCGCGGCGAGCTGGACCGGCAGAAGCTGATCTATTCCAACAAGACCGGCGACGACATCATCCAGCAGCGCGAGCTCAAGGCCGCCTTCGGCGAGAACGCCCACTTCGTCTGCACCCGCGAGAGCTCGCCGCAGTGCACGCACTTCGGCCACGTCGACGAGGCCTTCCTCCACGAGCACATCCGCGACATGAACGAGGAGTTCTACGTCTGCGGCCCGCCGGCCTTCACCCAGCAGGTGAAGAAGACCTTGCGCGGGATGGGCGGCAACACCCGGAGCATGGAGTTCGG
>NZ_JAWLBP010000045.1:1525-16281 GCF_041687595.1 Guyparkeria sp.
AAGCCGCGCCCGGAGCGAATCCCGGCGCGGCTTTTTCATGCCCAACGAGCCCTGCGGTGAGCGCGAGTCCCGGTTGGTTCGGAATCACCGCAGGTCGATATCGAACCACTCGGTGACGCGCACCCGGGCCAGGTGGATGCGGTAGACACTCACGCGGGTGATCCGGCGGCCCTGCTGGCTGACCTCGAACTGCTGCCGCCGGCAGAGAGGCTGGCGAGCCAGCACTTCCATCAACGGCGCGTCGGCCAGCCCGGTGATCGCCCGATGCAGCCGCGGGGTGAGCGGGCCGACCACCTCGGTCAGCGCCTCGACGCGGGCCTCGGCGCTCTGCAGGCGCACCCGCCGCTCCCAGACCCGCGTAACCCGCGGCACCGGCCAGCGATCGGCCCGATGATCGCGCCAGCCCTCGGCCAGCCGCCGCACCGCTACCGGCTGGCCGGTGTGGTGCTGCAGCGCCCGGGTGAACGAGCCGGTCGTGCCCGCCAGCCGCCGAATGCCGGCCGGCAGACCGAACAGGGCCTCGAGGCCATCCGGACCGGCCGTGCCGCGAAAGCAGCCCAGGGCGAAACGCCGGTCGTCGCTCACGGCACCTCCGGATCGAAGACCACGGCTTCGCCCTCGCCGCGGGGGTCGCTGGCCGCCTCGAGCCGGTCGCCGTCGCGCCACCAGGCGACCGCCTGCATGTTGCCGAAGCTGTCCTTCACCTCGATCTCGTGCCCCATGGCCTCGAGCTCGGCGCGCTGTTCATCACCGAGCAGGTCGGGCTCGACCTCGATCCGATCGGGCAGGTACTGGTGGTGGATGCGCGGCCCGCTCACCCACTCGGCCACCGGCTCGCCGCGGGTCGCCGCCAGCACGCCGCCAAGCACCATGGTGATGATGCGCGAACCACCGGGTGTGCCGAGCACGCCGACGAGATCGTCGTTGCGCACGAAGGTGGGCGACATCGAGGACAGCGGCCGCTTGCCCGGCGCGATGGCATTGGCCTCGGCGCCGACCAGCCCGTAGACGTTGGGCACGCCCGGCTTCTGCGAGAAGTCGTCCATCTCGTCGTTGAGCAGCACGCCGGTACCCGGCACGGTCACCCCGGCGCCGAACGGGTAGTTGATCGAGAGGGTCGCGGCGACGTAGTTGCCTTGCGAATCCATCACGGAGAAATGCGTGGTGTGCGGGCCTTCGGGCTCGGTGACCACCGGAGCGAGGCTCGCGGATGACGTGGCCCGACTCGGCGAGATGCCCACCGCCAGCCCGGCGGCGTAATCGGCGCCGATCAGTCGTTCGATCGGCATGTCGACGTGATCCGGGTCGCCGAGGTACTCGGCCCGGTCGCGGTAGGCGCGACGCATCGCCTCGACCCGGTAGTGCAGGCCCGGCACGGACAGGTCGTCCAGCTCGCCGGCGCGGCGTTCGAGCGCACGATAGGTATTGAGGATCTGCGCGATGGCCACGCCGCCCGAGGACGGCGGCGCGGCGGAAACCACCTCGAAGCCGCGGAAACGGCTGACCACCGGCTCGCGCTCGACCACGCGGTAGCCGGCGAGATCCGAGCGGCACCAGATGCCGCCGGCACGGCGCACGCCGTCGACCAGCCGACCGGCGAGCTCGCCCCGGTAGAAGCCGTCGCGCCCATCGAGGGCGATGCGCTCGAGCGTCTCGGCCAGTTCCGGCTGACGGATGATCGCGCCCTCATCGGGCAGCTCGCCGTCGGCGAGGAAGGTCTCGCGGCTGACCGGGTCGGCGGCGAGCACCTCTCGGCGGAACCCGGCCAGGCGACGGTACATCGGCGTGACCTCGAAGCCCTCGCGGGCGGCGACGATCGCCGGGCGCAGGGTCTCGTCCAGCCCCAGCCGACCGTACTGCCCGGCCAGATGGTCGAGCGCCGCGGGGATGCCGGGGATGCCGGCGGCGAGCGCGCCGTCGACGGACAGCTCGGGCTGCGGGTTGCCCTCGTCATCGAGGTACATGTCGCGGCTCGCCTCCCCCGGCGCACGCTCGCGGGCATCGAGCATCACGTCACGGCCGCTGGCCGCGTCATGCAGCAGGTAGAAGCCGCCCCCGCCAAGGCCGGAACTGTAGGGCTCGACCACGGCGAGGGTCGCGGTGATGGCCACCGCGGCGTCGAAGGCATTGCCACCGGCCTCGAGCACCTCGCGCGCCGCGGCGGTGGCGGCCGGGTGGGCTGTCGCGACGGCCGCCTGCCCCGCGGCGGCCGGCAGGCTGCCGGGGAGCCACAGGACGACGGCCAGAAAGGCGATCGGCCAGCCGGGCATCAGGGCGCGCATGGCTCAGCCCCCGCCGATGGCCTGGACCACCTCGACGTGGTCGCCCGCCTCGACAGCCGTCCCGGCATGCTCGGCCCGCGGGCGGATCTCGCCGTTGACCTCGACGGCATAGCGCCGGCCACGGATGCCGGCCAGCCCGACCAGTTCCTCGAGCGTGGTGCCCGGCGCCACCTCGCGGGCCTCGCCATTTAGCGTTATGCGGATCGTCTCTTCTGCCATCACCATCACCTCATGCCGGGCCATGGAACCGGCCCGAACGTCTGCATCCATCCTGCTAGAATCCGGCACCGGCTACCAGCCGGCCGAAACCACCCATGTCTTCACGAGTCGACACCCATGGCCGACGCACACGACCTGCCCTGGCAGGAGATCGATACCGTCCTGCTGGACATGGACGGCACCCTGCTGGACCTGCACTTCGACGCGCGCTTCTGGAAGGAGCACTTCCCGCGTCGCTACCGGGAGCTCAGCGGCCTGTCCGAGCACGAGGCCGGCGCCCGCCTGATGGCCCGTTTCGAGGGCCTGCGCGGGCAGCTGGCCTGGTACTGCCTCGACGACTGGCACCGCGCGCTGGCACCGGACTGCCGCAACGGGCTCGACCTGGTCGAACTCAAGCGCGAACTCGCCCATCACATCGGCTACCGCGAAGGCGTGCCGGAATTCCTCGATGCCCTCGCCGGGGCGGGCAAGCACCGCGTGCTGGTCACCAACGCCCACCCGGCCAGCGTGGACCTCAAGTTCGAGCACGTCGACCTGAAAGCCCGGCTCGACCGGATCTTCAATGCCCACCATATCGGCGCGGCCAAGGAGGCGGCCGTCTTCTGGGACCGGCTGGCCGAACGGCTCGCCTTCGACCCCGACCGCACGCTGCTGGTGGACGACAACCTGGTCGCCCTCGATGCCGCCCGCGACTTCGGCATCCGCCACCTGCGCGCGATCAGCCGCCCGGACAGCCGCGGAGAACCCATGGAGACCGCGCCCTTCGTGGCGCTGGACGATTTCCTCGCCGCCGTGCGGACGCTCACCGACGAGTGATCCGAACCGGCCTTGCGGCTGTCGGCTTCGCCGCAACGATTGCCTGCGGGGGCCTGCCTCGCAAGGGGTGTCGCTCGCCGTCCTACTCGCTTTCGCTCGGCGGGACGTAGCCCTCCGGCTTCTCCGTTTCACCCTCGAACAGGAACTTCTCCATCTCGCGCACGAGGAACTCGCGCGCCTTGGGATCAATGGGCGTGAGGCGGTACTCGTTGATCAGCATGGTCTGGTGCGCCAGCCACTGCTGCCAGGCCGCCTTGGAAATGTTGTTGTAGATGCGCTCGCCCAGCTCGCCCGGATACGGCGGCTTGGGCAGGGCCTCGGCCTCGCACTGCAGGCGCTGGCAGAAGACGGTGCGTTCGCTCATGAAGACCTCGTTCGCGGTTCGCTTCGGAATGTGGCGGTGATGATAACAGCGCCCCGGCGGTCGGGCCCCGGAACGCTTCAGGGACGATCGAGACGAGCTCGGTGCTGTTCGCGGATCACTCGCTGGATGGGGGCAGGCAGGCCCACCGGCGGGTCGCTCACCAGCTGATCAACGACGAGCCATTCCCCGGGTCGGTCGGCCACCGAAACGGGCGCGACCGACGTGGCCAGCACCTCGGCGGACAGCTCGAAGTGGCTGAAGACGTGGCGCAAGCGGCCCAGTGCTTGCCAAGCCCCATCACGCTGCAGGCCGAGCTCGGCGAGACGGTCGTCGACCGACCCGGCATCGTCGTTGACGGGCAGGCAGGCCAACCCGCCCCAGATCCCGCTTGGCGGACGCTTCTCCAGAAACAGCCGCCCGTCGCTGTCCTCCAGCCACAGCAGCACCCGCTCGCGCACCGGCCGTTGCTTGCGCCGCTGGCGCACGGGCAATTCCGCGGCACGCCCCTCGATCCTCGCCCGGCAGTCCTCCCTCACCGGGCAGATGTCGCAGCGGGGAGTGCCGCGGCGGCAGACGGTCGCGCCGAGATCCATGATCGCCTGGGTGTAGTCCGCGGCCCGCCCCCGCGGGGTGCGTTGGTCGGCCAGGGCCCAGAGCCGATGCGCGGTGGCTGCCGACTCTTGCGGCGTATCCACGGCGGCGTGACGGGCAAGCACGCGCTTGACGTTGCCATCGAGGATCACGGCGCGTCGGTCGAAGGCCTGGGCGACGATCGCCGCGGCCGTGGACGGGCCCACGCCGGGCAGCGCGTTCCAGCCCTCGACGGTCTCCGGCACGCCCTCTTCGGCCATGGCCATGGCCGCGCGGTGCAGGTTGCGCGCCCGGGCGTAGTAGCCCAGCCCGGTCCACAACGAGAGCACCTCGTCCACGTCGGCGGCGGCGAGATCCTCGAGCGAGGGGAAGCGCGCCAGGAAGCGCTCGAAATAGGGAATAACGGTCGCCACCTGGGTCTGCTGGAGCATGATCTCCGACACCCAAACCCGGTACGGCGTACGCGGGTGCTGCCAGGGCAGGTCGTGCCGGCCGTGCCGGTCGAACCACCCCAGCAGGCGCGTGGCGAAATCCGCCGTCACCGCCTCGGCTACGCCCGGCAAGGGCCGCCTTTTCCCATCGCCCCGGCGCCCGGCTCCATTACAGCCCGAAACCCTTGAGGAGTTCCTTGATCGGCTCGCCCTTATCCTCGAGCCGCTTGTCGATTTCCTCCTCGACCCGGCGCTTGACCTCGCCCTCGGCCGCACCGCGGATCAGCGCCTCGGTATCCAGGGAGACCTTCGGGTCGTCGAACGTCCCGCCGATGCGGATGGGCACGGGGACGCTCTTGAGCTTCTCGAGCGCCTTGCCGTCCTGCCCCGTGGCGGTGTTCACCACGGTGGCGGTGGCACGGTAGTCGATGGTCTCACGCGGCAGGTCCACCTCGCCCTTGCCGGATACGCGCAGCAGCGGGGAGGCACCGGCCAGGTCGTCGTTGCGCACCACGCCGTTGCGGATGGTGGCCGTGCCGGTTATGGCGGTGAAGTCCGTCTCGAGCTCCGCCGGTTCGGGTTCGGTCTTGCCGTCGATACGGGCCTGGGCACGGCGCATCATGTAGCCGATGTCGAAGCCCTTGACCTTGCCGTCGCGCAGCGCGAACTCGGCGTTTCCGTCCAGCGCGGACTTGAGCTGATCGACCCGCTTGCCCTGGGTGGACAGGTTGGCGGAGACGTTGCCCTTGCCGATCAGCCGATCCTCGTCCATCACCGCCATGAGCAGCGGCTGCAGGGAGACCCCGGCGATGTCGACGTTGCCGCTGTAGCTCGGCACGTCGCCGCGGACATCCAGGCCGCCCGTGCCGGCGATGCGCCCCTCGAAGGCCTGCGCGGTCAGCTCGCTCAGGCGCAGCTGGCCACCGGCGGCCGTCAGGTGCACCACGGGATTGCCGATGCGGTACTCCTCGTAGATCAGGCGTGCCAGTTGCAGGCGGGCGTCGAGGTTCAGCCCGCGCAGTGTCTCCGTCGGCAGCTCGATCTCGGCGTTCTCGGCCGCCGTGGATGCCTGCCCGGAGCCCCCGCCATTGCCACCGGACGACGGCGATTCCTCGCCGGCCACTTTCGGGGCCAGGTACGGGTTGAGGTCGAATTCTCCGCCCTCGAGGCGGGCGAACAGCCGCCCGGAATCGAGGTTGTCGATGCCGGCCCGACCGCCGATCTCCCGGCCGTCCAGCTTGAGCGACAGGCCTTCGATCATCGCCCGGGTGGGCGTGACGTCCAGCTCGCCGTTCACGGCAAGGCGGGTCAGCGCCTCCTTGCCGCGCATCTCGGGCAGGGTGATGCCCAGTTTCCCGGCAAGATCGCGCGGGTTGAACGAGTCGACCGTCACCGGGCCGGAGGCCGTCAGCTCTCCGGTATCGAGACCCGCCAGCGACAGGTTGCTGCGCAGGTTGACCGGGTCGGAGGTCAGGACCAGGTCGCCGATGGTGGCGGTGCCCGCTTCCATGTCGGCGGAGACGACGGCGCTGCCGGCCACGGAGAGCGTCTCCCGGACCTCCGGCAACCCCTTCATGTCGGCCTCGAACGAGAGGCTCGGCATCTCGTAGCGCCCGCGGGACCAGTCGGCCTCGAGCACTGCCTCGATCCGGCTTTCCAGGTAGGTCATCGGGCCGGCCTCGTTGGCCTCGAGATCCAGCACCACACCCTCGAGGCGCGCCTGGGAATCGCCACCACGCACGTCGGCCTTCGCCACGCGCAATGCCGCGTCGAGCTGCCTGGGCAGCGAGCCGGCATCACCCGGGTCACCCTCGGTGTTTGCGGACAGGTTGAGCTCGAGATCGCTGATCTCGGCATCCTGGCGGTCCAGCCAGGCCTGCACGTCGGCGGCCAGGTCGACGCGACCTTCCATCGCCGGCATGTCGGGCAGGTCGAGGCGGAAGCCGGAGGCCATCTCGACACGCGTGGGCTCGCCGTCGGCAAGCGTCCCGGTCCGCAGGCTCAACCCCTCGATGGTCACGTCCTGTCCAGCCTGCTCGTCGCGCCAGTGGAGGGTGGCCTCGCGAATGTCGATCCCACCGATGGTCAGTGGCCGGGCCTCGCCCGCCGGCTCGCCGTCAGCCACCGGGGCGGAGTCGGCCGGCTTGCCCGACGCCTCGGCCCGGTGCTCGAGCAGGTCGTCCCAGTTGCTGCGCCCCTCGGCATCGCGTGCCAGGTAGATCTCCGCGCCCTCCAGCAGAAGGGTGCCGATCTCGAACTCCCCGCGAAGCAGGGGCAACAGGGCCGCCTGCGCTTCCAGGCGTTGAACCCGGACCATGGATTCGGGGTCGAAGCCCTCGGCGTTGGCCAGTTCCACGTCCTCGGTGGCTGCACCGAGCCAGGGGAACAGGGTCACCGAAAGATCACCGTTGAACTGGATGCTGCGACCGGTCTGTTTCTCGACCTGTGAGGCAATCTGGCCCTTGTAGTCGTTGGGATCGAAGGTCAGCGCGAAGGCGATGGCGGCCAGGATCGCTACCAGAATGATGGCGACCAGAAGCAGGCCCAGACGCTTGATCCATTTCATGCGGACATCCTCGAAAAACGTTGTCGCCCCGATGCGACGGGGAGTGGCAAGGCGGCTCGGTCGGTGACCGGAACCCGGCCGATTGGATTGAAGCAGACTTTAGCAGACAATAGACCCATTCCATGGCCCGCCCGCGGGTCGCAGATATCGAAAGAGAAACCCGAACCGATCATGAGCATCACCGTAAGAATGTTCGCCGGCCTGCGCGAGCGGGTGGGCATCGACGAAACCCGTCTGGCCGAGACGCCGGCCACGGTAGCCGAGGCCTGGAAGGCGGTCACGGACATCGAGCGCCCCGGCAACACGCTGGCGGCCGTCAATCACGAATACGTCGATCTCGATCATGCCCTCTCCGAGGGAGACGAGGTCGCCTTCTTCCCGCCGGTTACCGGAGGCTGACCATGAGCACGGCAAACGAGATGCGCCAGATCATTTCCCGTCGACGTCGGCTGATCCGCATCTGGCCGGCCATCGCCTTGGCCCTGGCTGTGATCACGGTCGGCTTCTACGTCTGGGCCTTCTTCCAGCGCCCCATTCTGGTCAACCCGCTGCACGTGCTCGAGCTGATGCAGAGCGGCAACCTCGACTCGGCGACCCAGGCCCTGCTGGCCGTCACCGCACCGATGCTCTTCCTGGTCATCGGGCTTCTGATCCTGCTCCTGCTGGCGTTCGTGACCGCCGGCCTGGTCAGCGAGGGTCGGCTGATGCGGATCCTGGAGAAGAACCTGCACCGCTGAGCCCCGCGCCGCAGCGATTTTCCTTGACGTGGCTGTCACACGGTCGTCAAATCGACCCGGTAAACCTCGGATCTGAATGATGTTTCCCGGCCATGCCGGTCGGGAAACACGTATCGGGCGGCCAGCTCCGTCGCTGACGTCGCCCCCGGGCTCACCCAGGAGGTACCACGCCATGTCGATCACGAAGAAACCGCTCAAAGTCCGCCCCGAGTGCAAGGTGACCTTTTCCTACACGCCGCCGGACGGCACCGCACAACGCGTCGAGCTGCGCGGCGACTTCAACGACTGGCGCGACGACCTGCCACTCAAGCGCCAGCGTGACGGCAGCTACCGGGTGACCCTCAGCCTGCCCCGCGACGGCGAATACGCCTTCCGCTACCTCGTGGACGGGGAGCGGTGGGACAACGACGAGGCCGCGGACCGGTACGTGCCCAACCCCTTCGGCACCGGCGACAATGGTATGCTGCGCACCTGAGCCCCGCCACCCCGACGATCCTTCGCCCCGGCGCCGAGAGGACTCCCCCACTCCTCATGCCGGCGTGCCCTCGCGACGCTCCTGACCACCGTCGTCTCCCCCTCCGACCGACGGCGGCATTCGACTGGTGACGGGTATCGGTTACCATAGGTGCGATTTTGGGCGCCGGGAGCCCCCGGCGCCGGGGACATTCGCGAGCCTCTGAACGAATCCGAATCCCGCCCGGGCGCGCATCGCGCCGCCCGCGTCCGCCAAGGCGAGCCGATGACGAATGGCTCACCAGAGCGCCCGTGACGTTCGGATTCGTGCAGAGATTCCTCAGGACTTCCTGATTCCCTTTCCCATTCGACTGACATAGAGGACCTTTCAAATGTCTGAACCCAAACGACTGTCACAGTACCTGGCCGAGCATCAGCGCCAGGGACGCGTCGACGCCGACTTCGTCGGACTGATCAGCGACGTGGCCGCCGGCTGCAAGCTGATCGCCGACCAGGTCGGCCGCGGCAACCTGATCGGGCTGCTGGGCTCCGCCGAGACCGAGAACGTCCAGGGCGAGACGCAGAAGAAGCTCGACATCATCTCCAATGACGAGTTCACCGACATCCTGACCGAGGGCGGCCACGTTGCCGGCCTGGCTTCCGAGGAGATGGACGAGGTCTACGACCTGCCGGCCGGCAAGCACCGCGGCCCGTACCTGTGCACCTACGATCCGCTGGACGGCTCGTCGAACATCGACGTCAACGTCACCGTCGGCACCATCTTCTCCGTGCTCAAGGCCCCGACCGCCAAGGAGAACCCGACCGAGGAAGACTTCATGCAGCCGGGCACCGAGCAGGTCGCCGCCGGTTACGTGACCTACGGTCCGTCCACCATCCTGGTCCTGACCATCGGTGACGGCGTCGACGGCTTCACGCTCGACCGCTCGGTCGGCGAGTTCAAGCTGACCCATCCGAACATGACCATCCCGGAAGACACCGCCGAGTTCGCCATCAACATGTCGAACATGCGTTTCTGGGATGCGCCGGTCAAGCGCTACGTCGACGAGTGCCTCGCCGGCAAGGAAGGCGAGCGCGACAAGGACTTCAATATGCGCTGGGTCGCCTCGATGGTCGCCGAAGTGCACCGCATCCTGGTACGCGGCGGCGTGTTCATGTACCCGATCGACAGCAAGCACCGCGAGCGCGGCGGCAAGCTGCGCCTGATGTACGAGGCCAACCCGATGTCCATGATCGTCGAGCAGGCCGGCGGCCTGTCGATCACCGGCCCGGACCGGATCATGACCATCGAGCCGGAAAAGCTGCACCAGCGCGTGCCGGTCATCCTGGGCTCGAAGAACGAAGTCCAGCGCATCTGGGACTACCACAAGGAAGGCTAAGGCCTTCCGGACAGTCCGGACACGAGAAAGCCCCGCGGCAGCGATGCCGCGGGGCTTTTCTTTTTCGGCTCAGAGCCAGAAGCTGAAAGCTCAAAGCTTGAAGATATGGGCGGCCGCTACGCGGGTTGCACCAAGGGGCCTAACACCACCTGATCCGCTTCCAGCTTCCGGGTCTCCGCTTCAAGCTTAACCATATCGTCCGGTGATGTAGTCCTCGGTCCTCTGATTGTCGGGGGTGGAGAACATGGTCGCGGTGTCGTTGTACTCGATCACCTCGCCGAGGTGGAAGAAGGCGGTGTAATCGGCGATCCGCGCGGCCTGCTGCATGTTGTGGGTGACCACGACGATGGTGTAATCGTTCTTGAGCTCGTACATCAGCTCCTCGACCGTGGCCGTGGAGATCGGGTCGAGCGCGGACGTGGGCTCGTCCATCAGGATCACGCTCGGCTGCACCGCGATCGCGCGGGCGATGCACAGCCGTTGCTGCTGACCGCCGGAAAGGGACGTGCCCGGCTTGTCGAGCTGGTCCTTGACCTCGTCCCACAGGCCGGCGGAGCGCAGCGATCGCTCGACCAGTTCGTCCTGCTCCCTGCCCTTGGAGACGATGTCGTGCATGCGAGGGGCGTAGGCGACGTTCTCGTAGATGCTCTTGGGGAACGGGTTGGGCTTCTGGAAGACCATGCCCACCTTCTTGCGCAGGGCGACCTCGTCGACCTGCTTGGAGAGCACGTTCTTGCCTTCCATCATCACCTCGCCCTCGGTGCGCACCGACGGGATCAGATCGTTCATGCGGTTGAGGCAGCGCAGGAAGGTCGACTTGCCGCAGCCGGAAGGGCCGATCAGCGCGGTGATGTTGTTCTGGTAGATGTCCAGGTCGATGCCTTTCAGCGCCTGCTTGTCCCCGTACCAGAGCTTGAGATCGCGCACGGTCAGCTCGAGATCGTGGGTGGTCTCCTGGTTGAAGGTGACCGGGGCGCCGGGGGATGCGAGTTTGGTTGTCATGCTCGCCGTACCTGTCGTTGATGGGCGTTCATTGGATGGCTTCGATTGGCTCCGCCAGCATTACCAGCGGTGCTCGAACTTCTTGCGCAGATAGACGGCGGTCGCGTTCAGCGAGATCAACACCGTCAGCAACACCAGGATGCCGGCAGCCGTGCGCTCGATGTACGCCGATTCCGGCATCCCCGCCCAGGTGAAGACCTGTGCCGGCAGCACGGTGGCCGCATCGGTGAAACTGGTGGGGGCGTCCGGGATGTACGCGATCATGCCGATGATGATCAGCGGCGCGGTCTCTCCCAGTGCCTGCGCCAGACCGATGATCGAGCCGGTGAAGATGCCAGGCATCGACAGCGGCAGGACGTGGTCACGCACGGTCTGCCAGCGGGTCGCGCCCACGCCGAAGGCCGCCTGGCGGATCGAGTCCGGCACCGCACGCAGCGCGGCGCGCGAGGTGATGATGATGATCGGCAGGGTCATCAGGCCCAGCGTCAGGCCACCGGCCAGCGCCGAGGATCGCGGCGCGCCGAAGAAGTTGATGAAGATCGCCAGACCCAGCAGACCGAACAGGATCGAGGGGATGGCCGCGAGGTTGTTGATGTTGGTCTCGATCATCCGCGTCAGACGATTGTCCGGGGCGAATTCCTCCAGATAGATCGCCGTCATCACGCCCACCGGGAAGGCGAATGCCAGGGTCACGATCAGCACCAGCACCGACCCGACCGCCGCCGAGGCCAGACCCGCCAGCTCCGGCAGCTTGGAATCCCCGTTGGTGAAGAAGCCCGTGTTGAACTTCAGCTCGGCCCGACCTTCTTCGACCAGTCGCTCGATCACCTCGATCTGCTTGTCCTTCAGGCGGGTGTCACGACCTTTCAAGTGCTGGTCGACCGCGTCGTCGGCGAGCACCCACTCCTTGCGTTTGGTTCCCAGCAGCGACGCATCCTCGGCCATGCGCCCCGGAATCAGGCGCAGGTAACCACGACTGACCAGGTCACGCACGTCGGCCTGCACGGCAGCCAATGGCAGCTCGGATGCCCGCTCGCTGTAATCGACCTCGACCTCGAGGTACGCCTGCTGGAAGGCCGGCAGTCCCTTGACCACCATGTCGGCGAGAAACAGGAACAGGAAGGCAGCGGCGGCGATCAGCGCCGACATCGACAGCCACTTCATCTGAGCGGACCGGCGATGGCGCTTTTTCAGTTGACGCGAGATGTCGTCCAGGGACTGGGACATGGCGGAACCTTTCCGATTGATCGAGTTACAGGTTGCTGACCGCGTACTTCCGGCGGAAGCGACGGATCATCACGACCGACACGAAGTTCAGTGCCAGCGTGACCACGAACAGCACCAGGCCGAGCGCGAAGGCGGACAGGGTCGCGGCCGAATCGAACTCGTTGTCGCCGGTGAGCGCCGAGACGATGCTGACGGTCACCGTGGTCATGTCCTCGAGCGGGTTGGCGGTGAGGTTGGGGCGCATGCCCGCCGCCATCACCACGATCATGGTCTCGCCCAGCGCGCGCGAGACCCCCAGCAGAGTCGCCGAGATGATGCCCGGCAGCGCGGCGGGCAGCACCACGTGACGGATGGTCTCGTTGCGGGTGGTGCCCAGCGCCAGCGACCCCTCCCGCATGGACGTGGGCACGGAACTGATCACGTCGTCGGAAAGCGAGGAGATGAACGGGATGATCATGATCCCCATGACGATCCCTGGAGCCAGCGCGTTGTTGAACGAGGCATCCAGGCCGACCGAACCGGCAACCGAGACCACCAGCGGCGCGACCGTGATCGCGGCGAAGAAGCCGTACACGACCGTGGGGATACCGGCGAGCACCTCGAGCACCGGCTTGGCCACGTCGCGCACCTTGGCCGGCGCGTACTCGGCCATGTAGATCGCCGCCGAGACACCGATGGGCACCGCCACCAGCATCGCGATGGCGGTGATCATGAACGTGCCGGCAAACAGCGGCACCGCGCCGAAGTTGTTGTCGCCGTCTGCCTCGACGTCGCCCCCGTCCAACTCGCCACCGAGGCGACCGGCACCCTGGAGGAAGGCATCACCCGGTGCCCAGGTCGTGCCGGTGATGAAGTACCAGAAGCTCTCCATCTGGAAGAAGCGGATCGCCTCGAAGACGATGGAGAACAGGATGCCGAAGGTCGCCAGGATCGAGATCGACGCGGCGCTGAACAATACCCACTTGACTGCCGTCTCGAGCGAGTCGCGGGCGCGCAACTCCGGGCGGACCCGGTTGAGACCGATGAACAGGCCGAAGGCCCCCAGTCCCAGCGCGCCGACCACGGCGAGCCAACCGGGGAAGGCATTCTCGAACACGCCCAGGACGATCGCCGCGACCATGGCGACGACAACGGCCGGCCCGGCCGCACTGAGCACCGTGAACCACGCGTACTGGCCCGGCTGCGAGTGCATGTGCGTACCGCCGGCGCGGACCCGGCTGGCCTTGGAGCGGCCGAGGTAGAACCCCAGCACCCCGAGGAGCAGCACCCCGGCGAAGAACGTCATCAGTATCTGGTCGGTCTGCATGTTCAGCGCGTTCCGTCTCGTTTCCTGCTCCGCGGCGGCGAGGCCGAGCGTGTTCGGGTTGGACAATTCAAAGCGGCCATTATTGAGAACTTGGCTCCTGTTGCAAGCATTCGCTCATCGAAATACCGAATGCTTGCGACAAGAGAAAGCCGGCAGACCTTCCTGCCGGCTTTCCCCATCCCTGGGAGGGAATCCGTTCCCCCGTCCCTGGGGCGATTCCTTCGCTTACTTCAGATCGGAGATCTCGAGCTTGGCGCGATTCGCGACGCGCTCCTGCCACTCTTCGAGTTCAGCCTGCGGCAGCGTGATCAGGCCGATGCCCTTGAGGTAGCCGAGGTCGCTGATCATCTTGTCGCTCATGAACAGCTCGACATAGTCGGCCATGGCCGGGACTTCGTCGGCGTGGCTGTTCTTGATGTAGAACCACAGCGAACGGGCGATCGGGTACTCACCCGAGCTGATCGCTTCCGGCTCCGGCTCGACGCCGTCGATGCTCGCACCGTTCAGCTTGTCGCTGTTCTCCTCGAGGAAGGAGTAGCCGAAGTAACCGAATGCCTCGGTGTCCTTGGTCAGCTTCTGCACGATCAGGTTGTCGTTCTCGCCCGAATCGATGTAGACGCCATCCTTGCGGATGTTGGAGTAGGCCTCGTTGCCGTACTCTTCCATTTCCTCGGTGACGGCCTCGAGGACCATCTCATCGAAGGCGTCACGCGTGCCGGAAGTGGTCGGCGCACCGTAGAGGCGGATTTCACGGTCCGGCAGCGAGGAGTCGATGTCGCTCCACTTCTTGTAGGGGTTGTCGACCAGCTTGCCGTCGACCGGCACCTTGTCCAGCAGCGCCATGGCGATCTGCTCGCGGGTCAGGTTGATCGGGTCGTTCTCGTTGCTCTGGGCGAAGGCGATGCCGTCGGAGCCGATCTTGGCCTCGGTGATGTCGGTGACACCGTTTTCCTGGCAGCGCTCGAACTCGGACGGCTTCATGCGACGCGAGGCGTTGGTGATGTCCGGCGAATCCATGTCATTGCTGTCACAGAACAGCTTCGCACCACCACCGGAACCGGTGGACTCGATGACCGGGGTCGGCCACTTGGTGGTCGCACCCAGTTCCTCGGCCACGTAGCTGGAGAACGGGAAGACGGTGGAGGACCCGACGATGCGGATCTGGTCACGCGCGTGGGCGGTGCCGATGGAAGCGGCCATTACGGCGGCCAGGCCGATACCGGTTACAACAGACGGTTTCATAACGGTGATACCTCAGGTGAAATGCAACACAACGTAAGTGCGGGATGCATCCTGATGCCGGTTGATGACAGGAATATGACTGTGTGACAACGGTTCGGTGACAGCCAAGCTGGAAGCTGGAAG
>NZ_JAWLBP010000046.1:0-15461 GCF_041687595.1 Guyparkeria sp.
CTGGCGTTCGAGGTCACGGTAGGTCTGCTCGATCACGCCCAGCCGGGCGAGCAGGGCATCCGGGTCGGCGGCGGTCACGTCCCAGAGGATGCGCGCCTCCTCGATCCCCTGCAATGCGTGCGAGTCGTCCGGTCGCGGGACGTCCGCCGCGACTGCCAGCCACGGCAGGAAAAGGCACACCAGACCAAACACCACTCGACGCATTGTTCGTCCCTCCCCGCTTTCGCGATAACGCCTTGATGCAGTAAAGCCGATCGGCGCGCCAGTTCCAAGCTCCTGCGCAAAAGAAAGCCGCCCGCGGGTTGCCCCGGGGCGGCTCGTTGGCTGGGTAATCCGTCAGCCGATCAGAACTCGAATTCCATCTTCTGGAAGACACGCCCGGCGTTCTGGCCGGCGAGTTCGTCGTAGGTGTGCCAGTGCGAGAACTGGCTCTGGTCGAGCTCGTAGGCATCCTGCAGGGTGCCGCCCTCGTCGATGATCCGGCCGATCTCGGTGCGCAGGAACACCAGGTAGTCCTTGGTGTAGTGCTCGACCGTCTCCAGGTCGGTCGGTCCGCCGTGACCCGGGATGATGGTCTTGCCCTCGGCGACCTCGGCGAACTTCGGCCAGGTCTCCAGCCAGGCGGCCGTGTCGGTGTACTCGAAGATCGGCAGCATGCGGATGTTGAAGGCCATGTCGCCGGCGATCAGCACGTCGCGCTCGGGGATGACCACCGAGATGTCGCCCGGGGAATGCGCCTCGCCGAAATACACCACCTCGGCGGTCAGTCCGCCCAGGTCCAGCTCGATCCGGTCTTCGAAGGTCCGGTTCATCGGCACGGCCTCGTCGGTGCCCTCGGCCTTCTCCTCGGCGATGCGCTTGAGAGTGTCGAGGTAGTCGGCCGCGTGGCTGTCGTAGTACTCCGCGGAATCGACGTGCCCGATGACCTCCGCCCCCTGGTCGATCCAGTAGCCTGTGGCCATGGCCGCGTGCAGCTGGCCGTTCTCGTTGACCACGTACTTGACTGGCACGTCGGTGCGCTTCTTGATCTCCTCGTGCAGGGCCTCGGCCAGCTGGTAGGAGGCGCCGGCATTCATGACCAGTACCGCATCCTCGCCGATGACGAACGAGAGGTTGTTGTTGTGCAGCGAGTTCTCGTAGGTGTAGGGCTGGGTCGCACCGATGGCCGACCAGACATCGTCGGCCACCTGCTGCGGCATGTCGTAGAGCATCGAATCCGGCGCCTTGTCGGCCGGGTTGTCATCCTCGGCCAGCGCCGGGCCGGCGAGCAGGCCGCCGGCGGCTACCGCCAGCGCCACGCCACGAGCCAGCTCCCGGGTCTCTCTCATCCAGTCGGTCAGCATATTGTCACTCCTTCGTTTCCGGCCACCCCCGCGGTCCGAGTCGGATTCCTGCAACGCGGGGTGCCAAGGTTTTTATTAGCAGGCTAACCTTCCTCCCGTACGCCAAGAAAAACAAGCCCGGATCCATTCGGGTTTTTGATTCGAAACAACATGAACTGATCGGCAGGCGGCGGACTGTCAGTTCCAGGCCAGCCCGCCCCGGGTACGCCAGTAGACCTCCGCCGGCTCGATCAGGGCGCCGAGAGCCTCGAGATCGGCGGGCGACAGCGAGACCTCGAGACCGCGGAGGTTGGCCGACAACTGTGCCTCGGTGGCCGCCCCGGAAAGCACCATGTCCACCCAGGGGTGCGCCAGCAGCCAGGCGATCGCGACGGCATCGCGGGTCACGGCATGCCGGCCCGCCACGGCGTCGAGCACCGCCATCCGGCCGGCATCCTCCGGCCGGTCGTTGCGGGCGGTCAACCGACCGTTGGCCACGCCTTCCTTGACGATCACGGCCATGCCGGCGTGAGCAGCTTCCTCCAGCGTAGTACCGATGGAGGGCTCGAGCAGGTTGAAAGTGGCCTGCACCGCGTCGAACAGCGGCCGACCGTCGATCTCCACCGCCATGGCCCGTTCCAGCGTCTCTGCCTGCCGCGGCCCGCTGGTGGTCAGGCCGATGGCCGTGCCCGCGTCGCGCAGCTCGGCCAGGCGCTCCAGCACGGTGACGTTTTCCAGCACGCCGGAGTCGAGCGTCGCCGAATGAATCTGGTAGAGGTCGGGCGGGCCATTCAGGGCCTCGAGCGTCTCGCCCCACTGCCGGTCGAGCACCTCGCGCGAGTGCTCCTTGACCTCGTGCACCTCGGCGTCGACCTGCCAGTCAGCGGTGTAGGTGTAGCCCCACTTCGATCCGATCACCGGCCGCCCCTCCGGCGGGCGCCCGGCGAGCCAGGCGCCGAGGAACGCCTCGGCCCGACCGTAGGAACGGGCGGCATCGACATAGCGAATGCCCTGTTCCCAGGCCAGGTCGAGCATCCGGTGGCAGTGTGCGCGCATGGCGTCGACGTCGCGCCGGCCGGGCATGTCTGCGCCGTGGCCGAGGTTGATGTAGCCGGGGCGCCCCAGGGCGGCCAGCCCCAGACCGATTCGCGGGTGCGGCAGGGTCAGTCGCTTGTTCGGCATGACAGGGTCTCGGTTCGTCGGTTATAAGGGTGAGCAGAACAGGGAAGTGCCGCGGCCCCGGGGGCAGGGCCTTCCACCTTGTCGAGTGCAGGAGGCTAGCATGCAGCGATTCCGTCTGAGCCATCCCGTCCACAGCGTGGTCAAGGGCTTGGAACTCTTCGGCCTCATGGTCATCCTGGTGGCCACCTTCGTCGCCGGCTCGCAAGCCGTCTGGGACATGATCCTCGCTCGGCGCGTGGATCTCGCCGATCTCCTGCTGCTGTTCCTGTACCTCGAAGTGCTGGCGATGATCGGTGCCTACCTGCATACCGGGCGACTGCCGATCCGCTTCCCCATTTACATCGGCATCATCGCGCTGGCGCGCTATCTGGTGCTGGAGGTCAAGGACCTGGATGCCTGGAAGATGCTGGCGGTAGGCGCGACGATGCTGATCCTCGCCGCCACCGTCCTGGCCCTGCGTTACGGCCACCTGAAGCTGCCCTACCCGGAAAACGACGTGGAGCACGACGACCGCAACAAGCCGGATCGGTCCGACTGACGGCCAAGCGGAACAAGCCGGCGATGCCGGCTTGTTCCCTTCGGATTCGCGTTCGGTCAGATCTGGGTGCGTTCCTTGGTCTCGTCGCGTTCCTCGCGATGAGTCTCGACACCCTTTTGCTGGAAGATGACGTACTCGGCGATGTTGGCGCAGTGGTCGCCGATCCGTTCGATCGCCCGCATGCAGTAGAGCATCCGCAGGCTCAGATCGCCCTTGTCCGGGTTCTCGGCCATGAAGCCGAGCAGGACGTCATGGACCATGTTGTACTCGTGGTTCACGTGCGTGTCGCGACGGATGATCTCCTCGGCGGCGACGTGGTCCTGACGCACGAAAGCGTCGAGCGCATCGTGCAGCATCCCCTTGACGATCCGCCCCATCACCCGGAAGTGGGTGGCGAAGGCGGTGGACTGCAGCGTCGGGCCGACCTCCTCGGCGATGCGCGCGAGCTTCTCGGACTTGTCGCCGATGCGCTCGAGGTCCGTGATCGCCTTGACGATGGCCATGATGGTGCGCAGGTCCCGGGCGGCCGGTGCGTAGCGGGCGATGATGTGGATCGCCAACTCGTCGATGGACGTCTCCAGCCGGTCGATCTCGTAGTCCTGCTCCATCGCGACCCGGCCGCGCGCGGCGTCCCCATCGAGCAGATAGGCCAGCGCATCGTCGAAATGCTGTTCGGCCACGCCGCCCATGTTCATGAGCAACGACCGCAGTGCGTCGAGGTCGTCGTCGTAGCGGGTGAGGGTGTGGGGGGTGAGCCTGGGGGTTTCTTGCTGCGTCATGTCCCTGAAATCTCCGTCTGGGTTGCCGGTCTCGGGCGATGCCGGCTTGTCTCGGCTCGGCTGCTGGGTTTTACTCGTCAGACGAGGCGGTTTCACGGCCCCGTCATGCCCCGCGGGCAGACTGGCAAGGCCCGTTGGCACCGGCCGAGCCGTTCAAATGCGCCTACTCTAACCGACTTTACGTTGCGAAATAATGACGAACACCACCGAAAATTCCTTGCCGTTCATCAATCGCGAACTGAGCCTGCTGGGCTTCAACCGGCGGGTACTGGAGCTTGCCCAGGACCGGAACGTCCCCCTGCTCGAACGACTCAAGTTCCTCTGCATCTCCTCGTCGAACCTCGACGAGTTCTTCGAGGTACGGGTCGGCACGCTCACCCAACAGATCCGCGCCGGCATCAGCCGGCCCGACGACGCCGGCCTCTCGCCCCTGGCCCAGCTGGATCTCGTGCTCGAGCACGCGCATGCGCTGGTCCACGACCAGTACGAGACCCTCAACCAGGAGATCATCCCGGCGCTGGCCGAGGAGAACATCCACTTCCTGCGCCGCACCCACTGGACCGAGGCCCAGGCCCTGTGGGTCAAGCAGTACTTCCGCCGCGAACTGCTGCCACTGCTGACCCCGCTGGGGCTCGACCCCTCGCACCCGTTCCCGCGCATTCTCAACAAGTCGCTGAACTTCATCGTCTCGCTGGAGGGCAACGACGACTTCGGCCGCGAGGCCTGGCTGGCGATCGTGCAGGCGCCGCGCGCCCTGCCGCGCATCATCCAGATGGACGCTGACGCGGCGGAGGGCCCGTCAAGCTTCGTCTTTCTCAGCTCGGTCATCCATGCCCATGTCCACGAACTGTTCCCGGGGATGACGGTGACCGGCTGCTACCAGTTCCGCGTCACGCGGAACAGCGACCTCTCCGTGGACGTGGACGACGACGAGGACCTGCTGCAGACGCTGCAGGGCGGCCTGTTCGAGCGCAACTACGGCGATGCGCTGCGCCTGGAGGTGGCCGACAACTGCCCGCCGGACATGATCGATTTCCTCTGCGAGCGCTTCGCTCTCGACGACCGGCAGGTATTCCAGGTGCACGGGCCGGTCAACCTGCACCGGCTGATGTCGCTGCCCAACCTGATCGACCGCCCCGAGCTCAAGGATCCCCCGTTCACGCCGCGGCTGGACCCGGAGTTCGACCCGGACCGCGATATCTTCGAGACCATCGCCCAGCAAGGCAGTGTGCTGCTGCACCATCCCTACCAGTCCTTCATGCCGGTGGTGGAGTTCATCCGCCAGGCCGCAGAAGATCCCATGGTGGTGGCGATCAAGATGACGCTCTACCGCACCGGGCGCGACTCGGCAATCGTCGACGCTCTGGAGGCGGCGGCGCGGGCCGGCAAGGAGGTCACCGCGGTGGTCGAGCTGCGGGCGCGCTTCGACGAGGAGGCGAACATCAACATCACCACCCGGCTGCAGAGGGCCGGAGCCTACGTTGCCTACGGCATCGTCGGCTACAAGACACACGCCAAGATGGCGCTTGTGGTCCGGCGCGACGGCAACCGTCTCAAGCGCTTCGTCCACCTGGGCACCGGCAACTACCACCCGGGCACCGCGCGGCTTTATACCGACTTCGGCCTGATGACCGACGACCGCTTCATCGGCGAGGACGTCAACAAGCTGTTCATGCAGCTGACCGGCCTGGGCCGTGGGATCCGCCTCAAGCGATTGCTGCAGTCGCCGTTCACCCTTCACGACGGCATGCTCGAGCGCATTCGCCGCGAGACGGCCCACGCCCGTGCCGGGCGCAAGGGCCTGATCCGCGCCAAGATGAACGCACTGATCGAGCGCCGCGTGATCGAGGCGCTCTACGAGGCCTCGCAGGCCGGGGTGAAGGTCGAACTGGTCATCCGTGGTGTCTGCTGCCTGCAGCCGGGCATCCCCGGGGTATCGGAGAACATCCATGTCCGCTCGGTGATGGGTCGCTTTCTCGAGCACCCGCGCGTGTTCTACTTCCACAACGACGGTGACGAGGAACTGTTCCTGTCCTCTGCCGACTGGATGCCGCGCAACTTCTTCGCCCGCGTAGAGACCGCCTTCCCGGTCGATACCCCGGAGATCCGGGCGCGGGTGATCGACGAGGCCTTCGACCGGTACCTCGCCGACAACACCGGCGCCTGGGAGCTCACCGCCGAGGGCGAGTACCGCCGCATCTCTCCCTCGGGCCGGAAAAAGCCCTTCAATGCCCAGCAGTCGCTGATCGTCGACCTGGGCAAGGGCTGAGCCGACCACCGGCCCGTTGCCCTCCCCGGCAGGCGTGCCCCGCCGGAGGTTGGGGCGCGGGCTCGGCCAATGCGATACTCTCCCCACGTCATCCCCGGACCCAGGCTCACCGTATCCTCATGCTCAAGCTGCTTTTCTGGCTCGTCGTCGCCCTGATCGTCGGGCTGTTCTTCGCCATCCGCAACGCCAACCGCGTCCGCGCGGAGCAGCAGGAGCGCGAGCAGACCCGCGCGCTGGAATCCGTGCGCTGCGCCCAGTGCGGCGTCTTCGTGCCGGAGGAAAAGGCCGTGCGACGTGACGGACAGGATTTCTGCAGCTGGGAGCATGCCGACCAATGGCATCGCGAACACCACTGATCAGCCCGGCCGGGGCGGAGAACTGGCGCGGGCTGCGGCTGGCCAACGCCTACCGGCTGCTGCTCGCGCTGGCACTGACCGCGGCCGCCATCACCGACCAGGGTCCGGCCATGTTCGGCCAGACCGCCCCCTCCCTGTTCATGATCACCGCCTGGGCCTACCTGTTCCTGGCCATGGCCTTCGAGTGGCTGCTCGAACTGCGGGTGCTGCCGTTCCGGCCCCAGGCACACCTGCACACGGTCGGCGATCTCGTCTGCCTGATCCTGATCGCCTATGCCTCGGGCGGCCCGCAGGGGCCGATCGCGCTGGCACTGGTGATCGCGGTGGGGATCGCCGCCGTGCTCCACGGGGGGCGGGCGGCAATCGGCTACGCTGCCGCCGGCGGGATACTGGTACTGGGCGAGGCGGTCTATGCGTCGTGGCTCCAGGCGGATGCCGACCACATCACCAATTCGGGCTTTCTCGGCGCGGCCCTGCTGCTCATCACCGTGCTGGTGATCGCCTTCGAACGGCGGGCGGCGGCGTGGGAGCAGCGCTCCCAGAGCCAGGAAAAGGAGGTCCGCTACCTCTCCGAGCTGGCCCTGCGCGTGATCGACCAGACGGACAACGGCATCGTGGTCTCCGACCCCGACGGGGAGATCGAGTACATCAACGACGCCGCGCGCCAGCTTCTGCGAAAGCCAGAAGGGGACGGGACGTCAGACGAGACGAACCCGAACGACCTGGGCGACATCTGCCCAACGGTGCTCGACGCGCTGCAGTCCTGGTACAACGGCAGCGGGCCGCAGCTGGCCGACCTCGATTACCCGCGCCGCATCCGGACGAACTTCCACCGCATCGAGACGGCCCTGGGTCCCCGGGCCCTGGTCCTGCTCCTGGACCTCACCGCGGAGGACGAGCGCGTTCGCCGCGACAAGCTGGCCGCACTGGGACGGCTGATCGCCTCGATCGCCCACGAAGTCCGGAACCCGCTCTCGTCGATCCGCCAGGCCGCCGAACTGTTGCCCGACTCGGACACGCCGGAGGAACGCGAGCAGCTGACGACCATCATTACGCGCCACAGCGACCGCATCAACCGGCTGGTGGAGGACGTGCTGGGTGCCGCCCGCGCCCCGGTGGTTCACCCGCAGGCGGTCGATCTCGGCAACTGGCTGGAGCAGTTCGTCGCCAGCCGCCGGCAGCGATGGCAGAATGCCGACCCGGCACCGGAACTGGTGACCACGGGCCCCGATGCCGCGGCCGCCGTGATGGTCGACACCACGCACCTGTGGCAGGTCATGGACAATCTCTGTGACAATGCCGAGCGCCACGGCCGCCCCGCGGACGGTCAGCTGAAGATCGCGATCACCCTGTCACCGGCAGGCCGCGCGCAATGGCAGATCCGGGTCTGCGACAATGGCCCGCGCATCGAGGCGGCCAATCGCGACGCCCTGTTCGAGCCGTTCTTCACCACGCATTCGCAGGGCACCGGGCTGGGCCTGTTCGTCTCGCGCGAACTGGCACTGGCCAACCGGGGCGAGCTCGCCCTGGAAGATCCCGACCACACGCCGGGCCAGGCCGGGAACTGCTTCGTCCTGACATTGCCGGCGGCCGACGGGGCGAGCGAGGCCGAGGACACCACCCAGACACAAGGAAAGGAATGACCAAGATGGGCAGCTGCCTGATCGTGGACGACGAACCGGACATTCGCACCCTGGTCGCGCTCTTCATGAAGCGCGAGGGGGTCCCCACGCTGGAGGCGGCCACCCTGGCCGAGGCGAGGGAACAGCTCGAGGCGCATTCCGATGACATCGATCTCTGCCTGGCCGACATGCGACTGCCGGATGGCAATGGCCTGGACCTGGTCGACGAGATCCGCACCAGTCGCCCGCAGCTTCCGGTGGCCGTGATCACCGCCCACGGCCAGGTCGAGGCCGCCGTGCGGGCGCTGAAGGCCGGCGCCTTCGACTTCATCAACAAGCCCATCGAGCAGGACACCCTGCGCCGGCTACTGCGCGATGCCCGCAACCTGCAGCCGTCCTCCGAGGAAGCGGCGACGAGCCCGACCACGCCGGAATCGACGTCGACCGATGCCGGCGAATCGCCGCTGATCGGCCGATCGAAGGCCATGCGGCAGATGCGCGAGATGATCGGCAAGCTGGCGCGTTCCCAGGCACCGATCTTCGTCCAGGGCGAATCGGGCACCGGCAAGGAACTGGTCGCCCGCGAGATACACAGCCACAGCAGCCGTGCGAAGGGGCCGTTCGTCCCGGTCAACTGCGGCGCGATACCCGACGAATTGATCGAGTCGGAACTGTTCGGCCACCAGAAAGGGGCCTTCACCGGGGCCACCCGGGACAAGCCGGGCCTGTTCCGGTCCGCCGAGGGCGGCACGCTCTTCCTCGACGAGATCGCCGAGCTGCCGCTCAACCTGCAGGTCTCCCTGCTGCGGGTGCTGCAGGAGCGACGGGTCCGCCCCGTGGGGGCGACCCAGGAAGTGCCGGTGGACGTGCGCATCGTGTCCGCCTCGCACCAGGACCTCAACCAGGCCGTCGCCGAGGGTCGGTTCCGTCAGGATCTTTTCTTCCGCCTCAACGTGATCGGCCTGCGGGTTCCGCCCCTGCGCGAGCGTCTCGATGACCTGCCCGAACTCGCCGAGGCCATCGTCGCCCGGCTGGCCGCACGCGACGGCCGCCCAGTGCCGGACATCGATCCGGAGGTGGTCCACTGGCTGGCCGGCCAGTCGTTCCCGGGCAACGTGCGCGAACTCGAGAACCTGCTCGAGCGCGCCATGGCACTGACCGACAGCGACCGCATCACGGTTGAGGCGGCGTCCCCCGACCCGATGCTGGCCGGCGGCGACGAGACTCCGACGACCACGCTGGCCGCCTGCCCGGGGTTCATCCCGGAGAACGACGAGCAGCGCGAGGTGGTCATGGCGCTGCAGCAGACCCGCTGGAACCGAAGCGAGGCGGCCCGTCAGCTCGGCATGACCCTGCGCCAGCTGCGCTACCGGCTGCAGAAGTGGGGAGTCGAATAAAAGGCGGCAGAAGTCAGCGGTCAGATGTCAGAAAGACTCCTTCCGACGTCCGACCTCTCGTCTCTTGAACCTGATTCCCGGGTTCAGTCCGCCAACGCCCTGAGCACCGCCGGCGGCAAGGCCCAGACGAGTTTGCCACTGCCGTAGCCGACGGCGTTGTCGAAGCGAATCAGCATCATCCCGCCCTTCTTCAGCGGCATGTTGCCGTTGGCACGTCCAGAGACGAGGCATTCGCAGATCTGGCCCAGGTTCGGCTCGTGACCGACGACGGCCATGCCGTCCACCCGCGGCTGCTTGCGCAGCCAGTCGATGGCCCCCTCGACGGGCGCATCGGGGGCAAACGCCCCCTCCGGCTCGCTCTCGCGCACCTCGACGGCCGGGGCGACGATCTCGGCCGTCTGG
This sequence comes from Guyparkeria sp., assembly GCF_041687595.1. Taxonomy (NCBI): domain Bacteria; kingdom Pseudomonadati; phylum Pseudomonadota; class Gammaproteobacteria; order Chromatiales; family Thioalkalibacteraceae; genus Guyparkeria; species Guyparkeria sp. The sequence goes on from NZ_JAWLBP010000046.1 coordinate 9,868, forward strand.
ACCGCGCGTATCGCCGGGCTGGCAATCAGTCGCTCGATGGGCAGCGCCAGCGTGGTCAGCCCACGGGCGGCCATCTTCATCCGGTCGATACCACGCTGGGTCAGCGGGCGCTGGTCGTCCGGCAGACCCTCCCGGGCGAATTCCTCGCGCCCCTGCGCGGCGGCGTGTCGAATGATCAAGAGATCCATGTTGGTTCTTCCATTCCCGCTTGGCGGCCACCGGCACGGTCTGCCGACGGCATGAATGACTCCGGAACCTCCAGGCGCATCCGGATGCGTTCGAGGCTCCCCGTGTGACAGGATGCCCAGGACAGACTACCTGATCATGACACTGTGACCGGACTGGAGGACCCGGGTTCGTCCCGCTCCAGATGCGCTATAGTAGAGCAGCCGGGGACACGTCCCGGTTTGACTCTGCATGAAGATGACAGCATGACAACGGGAATCCGCCGGACCGGGCTCCCGAAACCTCATCCAATCGACCGGAGAAGGAAGCACGCATGGAAGGCAATCGACGGGCCGAAACAGGCAGGATCAATCGCTCGGCTGGACCACAGGGAACGATGCTGTTCCAGGCCGATACCCTCCAGACCCGGGCCGGGGAAGCCGAATCCCGCCGCGACACTCGCGCCACGGTGGCCGAACCGGTGCTCGAGGGTCGCAGCCCCGGCATCGAGGGCCAGCGCTTCACCCTGCGTGCCGGTCGGCAGACCCTCGGTCGGCGTGGCAACAACGACATCGTCCTGGAAGATGCCTCGGTGTCATCGTCGCATGCCTGGATCCTCAACCAGCAGGGGCACCACGTCATCATGAACATGCTGTCGACCAACGGCACCTTCGTGAACGACAAGCGTGTCCACGAGGCCACCCTGAAGCACGGCGACCGCATCCGGCTGGGCCAGGCGGAGTTCGTCTTCCTCACGCGCGAGGAAGGCGCCGGACGCGTCGGACCCCGCCACTGGCTGGTAGGCGGCCTGCTGGTCGCAGCCATGGCGCTGGCGCTGTACCTGATCTACAACCCGTAATCGGCGCGTGACGGACGGAGCCCTACCCGAACGCATCGGGCGCTACCGCATCGAGGGCGTGCTCGGAGAGGGGGCGATGTCGGTCATCTATGCCGGCTACGACCCCAGCATCAACCGGCACCTGGCCGTCAAGTGCCTCAAGGACGAGGTCGCCCGGGACGAGTCCTATCGGCGTCGCTTCCTTACCGAGGCACGCGCGGCCGGCACCCTTACCCATCCGAACATCGTCACCATCTACGACGTCGGCGAGGCGGACGGACGACCCTACATCGCCATCGAGCGCCTCGCCGGGGACACCCTGGCCAATCGCGTGGCGCAGGAGGGGTTCCCCCCTATCGGGGTGATCATCGAGCTGGTGGGGCAGGTGGCCGCCGCGCTGGACTTCGCCCACCGCAACGGCGTCGTCCACCAGGACATCAAGCCCGAGAACATCATCCTGGTCGAGGGATGGAGTCACGCGAAGGTCAACGACTTCGGCGTCGCCCGCCTGCATGAGGCCCCGGTGGAAAGCGACGACGGTATGGTCGCCGGCACGCCCAGCTACATGTCCCCCGAACAGCTGCGCGGCCAGAAGACCGACGGTCGCAGCGATCTCTACTCGCTGGGGGTAATGCTGTACTGGTTACTCGCCGGGCGCCTGCCCTGGGAGGAAACGGACGTCGACCGGCTGCTCCGGAAACGCCTCGAAACACCGCTTCCCCGGCTCACCCCGCGCGACCCGTCGACCCCCGACGTGCTCATCGAGATCACCCGCGGGCTGCTCCGGACGAACCCCGCCGCCCGTTACCAGCGCGGACACGAGGTGATCGACGACCTGCGCCACGCCCAGCGGGAGCTCGAGCGCCTGCGCGACGACCCGGTCGCCACCCGGATCATCCCGATGCGGATCCGCTGGGCCGGCATCCTGGGTGCCGTGCTCACCCTGACGCTGCTCACCGGCCTGGCGGCCGTCTACGTCAAGCAGAACGAGGCGATCACCGGTCTGGCCGTGGACTACGGCGGCTCGCTGGGGCGCACCATCGCCAGCGAGGCGGCCGAGGATCTGCTGCTCGACGACCGGGTAGCCGTGCGGGCCCTGGTCCGGGACATGCGGCAGAACAACCAGATCCGCCATCTCGCCATCGCCGATCGCGATGGTCGCGTGATCGCGAGCGGCGCGCCCGAAGAGATCGGTGCCCCGCTCGGCGAACTGCCCGAAGACAGTCGGCTGGCGCTCGACGACGACATCCGCAGCTACCAGGGCGGCGCCGGGTCATCGGCACGGGAAGAGGGCATGCTCCTGTTCGACGTGCCGATCCGCTACCAGTCGCACACGGTCGGCACGCTGCGCCTGGGCGTGAGCGACGATCGGCTCGAGGCCGCCAACCGCACCACGCTGGTATCGATGCTGGCCGCCCTGCTGGTGACGCTGGTGGTCGTGCTCGGCGCGGCCTGGTGGCTGTTCCGACGCCTGCTCACGCCACTGGACGTGCTGCGCCACGCTCTGCTGCGCGTGGCACGCGGCGACACCCGTCACCGCATCCGGCTGGAGCGACGTGACGAGTTCGGCCCGCTGTTCGGGGCTTTCAACCTGATGAACGAAACGCTCGAATCCCGGCAACCGCCTTCGCGGGAGTCGGAGGCGGCGGGTCAGCCGGATGGCGTCGACAACGCCGAACCGATGCCGACCCAGGTGGTCAGGCCGGCAGGGAGCTCGTCGGAGACCGAGGGACGGGAAACCGAACAGACACGCTGAAACGGGAGGTCTGGCGGGTCTAGGTCAGAGGCTGTCGAGGCGACGCTGCAGTTCCCGGGCACGGGCGCGATAGGTGCGCGCCGGCTCGAAGTCGGGGTCGATCGCCAGCGCGCGATCCCACAACTCGATCGCCTCGGTCAGATTCTGGTTGCGGTAGCGCAGGATCGCCCGTTCGTGGTAGCGGTTGACCAGCCGCTCGCGAAGCTCGTCGGCCCGGCTGCCGGCCGGCTCCAGATCCGGATCGATCGCCAGAGCGGCCTCGAACCGCGCCAGCGCCTCCTCGTCCCGCCCATCCGCGACCAGATCCATCCCTTCCTGCTGCAGGCGCTCGATCCTGGCCGTTCTGGCATTCTCGTCTTCCACCGCCTCGGCGGACCGATCGGTAATCGCATCGGTCGTCCGGGACGGCCTGCCCACCGAAGGCAGACGGTCTTCAGGCAGGGCAAGAGCGGCGACGGTCCGCCGGGTGGGGACGGGAGCCGCGGGCGGTTCGACCATGGCAGGTTCGCCCTTGGCGGACGGTTTTTCGGCATCGTCCGCCGGCTCCTCGCGCCCGGACGGCCCGGGCAGGCGCAACGCCTCGCCGACCCGCAGGTCCGAGGGGTTCCGGGAATCGTTGTAGCGGGCCAGGATCAAAAACAGGCCGGGGTCTCCGAGGCTGCGTGCGGCCAGCGCGCTGTAGGAGTCGCCGGGCCGCACCACGTAGCGGTGCGACTCCCGCCCGAGCATCGCCTCGGGGTCGGCCGTGAGCTGACGCAGGATCGCGCGAGCCGCCATGTCGTCGGGGTGCTGTTCGAGGTAACGGTTCAGCGCCCTTTCACTGCCCTCGTAATCGCCTCGCTGCAGGTCGGCCAGGATCGCGTTCAGGGAGCGCACGTCCTCGACCTCGGCCGGCTCCGGATCAGGCTCCGGTTCGCTGCCCACGAAACGGCCGAGCAGCCCGCCGGACTCGGCCAGGTCTCGCTTGAGCTGTGCCTCGAACTCGTCGAACTGGGCACAGCCTCCCAGCCCCAGGGCGAGAAAGCCCGCGCCGAGCAACGCCATGCCCACCCGCCGGCGTCGCCTCGGCGGGGCCAGACCCCTTCTCGGTGACCACATGCTTACGTATTCCTCGATTGGTGCCGGCGGCAGACGTACGCCTGCCACCATTCGCTCGTGTTCATCATGCCGCCGACCCGGGAAACCGGGCTCGGCCGAGACACCGCTCCCACAGCGAGGCCGGCGGGGTTCTGGCCAGGATCAGGGCGACATTGTCGCCCGATTCCCCACCCCGGGCCGTCGCCCGGGAAAGACCGGTGCGCACGGCATCGAAGAGGTCTTCCTGGCGCAACAGCCCGGCCAGCTCCCGGGTCGACAGGGTCTCCCAGACGCCGTCGCTGCACAGCACGAAGCCCTGCCCCGGACGCAGGACGGCATAGCCATGATCCACCTGCGGGGGCTCGGCACCTCCGAGCCCCCGCAGGAGCACGTGCTGGTCCGGATCGGTGGCCAGATCCTCCATTGACAGCTCGCCGCGCTCTACCTTGAGACGGGCCAGGCTGTGATCCTCGGTGCAGGACAGGCAGCGTCCGCCCTGGAAGTGGTACAGGCGGCTGTCACCGACATGGGCCCAGTAGGCCTGATCGCCCCGCATGAGCAGGGTGACGACGGTGGAATGGGGTTCGCCGTCCACCCAGGCATTCCGGCGACGGATCTCGGCATGCGCCTCCTGGCAGAGCGTCTCGAGAAAGAGGGCTCCGGGCTGTTCCTGCCAGACCCGCTCGTCCCACAGCTCCCGTGCGGCGTGGATGACGCCACCCGACGCCAGTTCACCGGCGCCGTCGCCGCCCATGCCGTCGGCCAGCACCATCAGCCGGGTGTTCTCGCGACGGTCGTGAAAACAGATCAGGTCGTCCTGCTGCGATGGACGTCCGCCGCGGGCCCGCCCGCAGACCATGCGGGACAGCTCCCTGATCTCCGTGTCGACATCCATATCCGTTCCCCCGGCAGGCTCCTTCGCCCTCCGTCAAACCACCGCCCGACAACCGCCGGGCACATGATCCGCAGTATAGACGTCGCGACGCCGCTATCGGAAACCCGACCCCGACCCGCGGTATCGTCCAGACGCGGTCAGCCGGCCTCCTCCTGCCGCTCCAGCCAGTCGAGCTCGAGAGCATCGAGCCGCGCGCGAACCGTTTCCCGCTCCTGCTGCAGGCGGGCGACATCCTCGTCGTGCTGGCCGTCGTAGAGCGCCGGGTCGGCCAGCGCCTGGTCGATCTCCTCCAGTCGCGTTCCCGTTTCCTCGAGCTCGGACTCGAGCTTCGCCAGTTCGCGTTCACGCTGCTTTCCGGCCTTGCCCCTCGGCTTGCCCCAGGACTTCCGGTCGACCGGCTTGGCAGCCTTGCCCGGCTTCTGCTCGGCCTGCTCCCGGTTGTAGGCACGACGTCGCTCGGTGACCGCCGCACGGTAGTCGTCAAGATCACCGTCGAAAGGCAGCGCCTCGCCGTCTCGCACCCACCAGAACCGGTCGCAGACCATCTCGATCAGGGTGCGGTCGTGCGAGATCACCAGCAGCGCCCCGTCGAAGGCCTGCAGGGCCTCGGCCAGCGCCTCGCGCATGGCGAGATCCAGGTGGTTGGTAGGTTCGTCGAGGATCAGCAGGTTGGGCGCCTTCCAGACCAGCAGGGCCAGCGCCAACCGGGCCTTCTCGCCCCCGGAGAACGGCTCGATCGGCTCGAAGATGCGGTCGCCGACGAAGCCGAAACGGCCGAGAAAATCGCGCAATTTCTGGGTCGTGCCCGCCGCACCGGCGACCCGTTCGAGCGCGATCAGCGGCGTGTCCCGCGGGTCGAGCTG
>NZ_JAWLBP010000047.1:0-15085 GCF_041687595.1 Guyparkeria sp.
GGGAATTCCTTCTCGACCAGGTCCATGCCGCAGATCGGGCAACTGCCGGGCTCTTCCTCGACGATCTGCGGGTGCATGGGGCAGGTCCAGCGGGTGACGGTGTCGCCGCCGTCGCTCGCGGACTGGGCATGATCGTGGCCGTCGTGGTCGGTCTGGTTGCCATTGTCGGCCGCCATCACCGAGGTGATCGCCGGGTTGACGCCCATCAGCAGGGCCGGGGTGACCAGGGCCGAGCCCAGCAGCGTGACGCGGGTGAGTCGCTTGATGCGGAAAGTCGGGTGGCGGTGCGTGCGGGTCTTCATGCGGTCGGCTCCAGCAGGTAGCGCAGGTCGATGAGTTGGTCGGCGCGGTCGAGGCGCAGGGTGAGCAGGTCCTGGCGGGCCTCGACGACGGCGCGTTCGGCCTCGATCAGGGCGTCGAATTCGCCCCGCCCGGAGCCGATCTCGCCGCGGATCATCTCGGCGACCTGTTGCAGTTCGGGAATGATGTCGGTTTCAAAGCGGGCGATACGCCGATCCAGGGAGGCCAGTCGGGCGCGGACGCCGTCGGCCTGGGCGGCGAGATCACGCGCGCGCTTGGTTAGCTCGAGTTGGGCGGCCTGGGCGGATTGTTGCGCCCCGCGCAGTCGTGGCGATTGGCGACGCTCACTAAAGATCGGCAGGCTCACGCTCACCCCGGCGGACAGCGTGTTGGGCTCGCTGCCGGCGCGCAGGCCGTAGCCGACCTGCAGGCCGATTTCCGGTGCGAATTGCTCTTCGGCCTCGCCCACCTGGGCCCGAGCGGCCTCGAGTTCGGCACGCAGGCGGTCGAGTTCGGGTTGCTGGTCGATCCCACCCCGCGGCAGGTCGGTCAGTCGGGCGGGCAGGGTGTCCGGCAGGGGCAGGCGCGCGGCATCGCCCACCCAGCGTGCCAGCCGGGCCCGGGCGGCCTCGGCCTCGCCGTGCCGGCGGTCGAGCGCGTCCCCGATCCGCGACAGGCGCGCCTGCAGGGCGACAAGATCGCTGCCGCTGGCCTCGTTTACCTGGTAGCCGGTGCGCGCACTTTCCAGCAATTCCCGGTACAGCTCGCGCTCGGTCTCGAGCAGGCGACCAAGGGCCTCTTCGCGGTAGACGGCCAGCCACAGCCGGCGCACTTCGCGCTTGAGCTGGCGGTCGGCGGTGGCCAGGGCGGCCGCCGAGCCGGCGACGCGGGCCTCGGCCTGCTCGCCGCGAAAGGCGAGCGTGTCGCCTGGCGGCAGACTCTGCGAGAGCGTCACCACCGTCTGGGTCATGGGTGAATCGCTCAGGCTGTAGTTGTCGGTGGGCACGTTCTGCAGGGCGACGGACAGCCGGGGGTCGGGCAACTCGTCGGCGGCCTCGGCGGTCGCGGCCAGCCCGGCGCGCCGCCAGTCGGCGGCCTGCAGGCCCTCGTCGCTCTGGGTTGCGGCCTGCTCGGCCGCTTCCAGTGTCAGGCGCGCGCCGGCATCTGCCGACGAGTCGGCCAGACCCGGCGTGATCGGCACGGCGATCGCCAGCCAGGCCACGGCGGCCCGCGAGAGAATGGATTGGTTCATGGAGGTTTCCTCGGTGAATGACGGTCAGCGGGGAGCTGGGTCAGCCGAGGTGTGCGGGGCGTGATGCCCCGGGGTTCTCGGCTGTGTCAGGCCGAGAGGGGAGGACGGAACGGGGTGTTCGGAACGCCCGGGGCCATCGAATCGGCCAACGGCGCGTCGAGGGTGCCGTTGGGCAGGTGGATGGCGGCCGGTGTGGCCTGGGCCGGCAGGGAGAAGCCGCCCAGCAGCACGCAGTTGCCGCAGTGGTCACAGCCGGCCGAGGCGGTTGCCTCCTCGGTCGTGCCGCTCATGCTCGGGCAGTCGGCCGAGTGCTCGATCGTCTCGTCCATCGGGCAATCGAGCATGGCCACGCCGGCGGTCACCGCGTTCAGCGGTGCCCAGAAGGCGAGCAGCAGAGTGACCAGGTGCATGAATTTCATGGTGTCGGGACTATAGATTTCTCTTTTGGCAGGCGCAAGCCCGGCCGCGGAGTGGCGGTCAGTCGGGTGTCAGCCGGAGCAGTCGACCATCGGCATGGTCGGTGATCACCCAGAGGGCCCCGTCCGGCCCGACCTCGACATCGCGGATCCGCCACTCGCGCTCTTCCAGCCAGCGTTCCTCGCCGACCACGCGTTCGCCATCCAGTTGCAGGCGGGCGAGGTGGCGCTTGACCAGTGCGCCGACGAACAGGTTGCCCTGCCAGTCAGGCGCGGCGGCGTGATCGTAAAAGGTCATGCCCGAGGGGGCGATCGACGGGGTCCAGTGGTGAATCGGACCGGTCACGCCCTCGACCTCGTCCGGGGCGATTTCCGGACCGGCATACTCCCGGCCGTAGGTCTGGATCGGCCAGCCGAAGTTCTCCCCGGCGGCCGGGATATTGATCTCGTCTCCGCCGCGCGGGCCGTGTTCATGAATCCATACGCGGCCGGTTTGCGGGTGGGTGGCCGCGCCCTGCGGGTTGCGGTGGCCATAGCTGAAGATCGCGTCCTCGGCATCGGGCCGGTCGACGAACGGGTTGTCTGCCGGGATGCGGCCATCGTCGTGCAGGCGCAGGACCGAACCGTTGTGATCGGCGAGATCCTGGGCGCGATCGCGTTCGCCGCGGTCGCCCACCGTCATGAAAAGAAAGCCGTCGCGGTCGAACGCCAGCCGCGAGCCGAAATGGATGCCCGAGTCCACGCAGGGCGTCGCGATGAACAGGGTCTCGAAGTCGACCAGCCGCTCGCCGTCCAGCCTGCCGCGCCCCAGGTGAGTGGCGTTGCCGCCGTCACAGCGACCCGCCCAGGTCAGGTAGACGAGACGGTTCTCCGCAAAGGCCGGGTGCAGGGCGACGTCCAGCAGGCCGCCCTGGTTGCGGTGATCCACCGCGGGCAGGCCCGCGATCTGCCGGCGGTTGTCGCCGTCGGCATCCAGTTGCAGCAGCCGCCCGCGTCGTTCGGTTATCAGCAGCCCGCCGTCCGGCAGGAAGGCCAGGCCCCAGGGGTGGTGCAGGTCGTCGACGACGGTCTCGACCATCGGCCCGGAGGTGTCACGGCTCGCTTCGGCGCCGTTGTCCGGCAGGCAGCCCGTGACGAACAGGGCGGTGGTCAGCAGCAGCGCGACAGGTCGAAACGGCATCATGGTGTCTCCGCCTTCATGGCCGGGGGTCCAACGAGCATAGACAAGCCGCGCAGAGCGGTATCGGATTTGTGCAGACCTTCCCTAGGCCAGCATCGGATAGCTGAACAGCGAGAAGTGCAGCAGGTTGACCACCCAGTGCAGGCCGATGGCCGGCCACAGTGAGCCGCTCTGCCAGGCGACGTAACCGTAGCCGAGACCGGCGATGGTCGCCACGGCGGCGAACTCCGCGCCGAAGGGCAGGTGGGCCAGGCCGAAAATCACTGCCGTGAGCCACCAGGCGTGGACGGCACCGAGCCGGTGGAGAATGTGCCGCTGCAGCAATCCGCGAAAGAGCGTCTCCTCTGCGGCGACGATCACGAGGTTCACCCCGGCGAACCACAGCAGCGCCATGCCCGGCCAGCCAGGCGCCCAGCGGAACAGGCCCAGCCACAGCCCGAGTGCGGCACTGGCCACGATGGTGGCCACCCCGCCGATCAGGATCGGTGGCAGGCTGCCGCGTCGGATTGTCCCGGCGAGCAGCGGCAGCCAGGCGGCGACGAGCAGGACCTGGTCGACGGGGAGGTGGAGGCTGTGGGGCAGGCACCCGGTACAGAACGTGCGCCCCTGCCAGATGGCGGGATTGGCGAACCCCGGCCAGAGGTGAAGCGTAAGCACCACCCCCAGTCCGAAGACGAACAGCGCGAGGGTCAGCGTCACCCGCCGCAGCTGGGCGGTGAGCCAGGCGGCTCCCAGCAGGACGGCACCGGCCAGCATCCCGGTAGAGGAGATCCAGTTCGCCAGATGGGCAACGGCAAGGGTCGTCAGGGTGGCGGTCAGCGCAACCAGGAGATGGCGGTAATCGGGCATGAAAGTCGTCGGTCTTTCGGGGAGCCGGCATTCTCCCGGAACCCGGTCCTATTGGCGACCCTGACCCGCCTTTCGGGCCGCTGCCGGCGGGTGGGCGCGCATAAGCGGTTGTTTTTATCAGGAAATGGGCTAGAATTCGCCCCCAATTCGGTCGCTCCGGCCGGGACCCCATGCGCACCAGACGAGGTTTTATGACGACTGTTGCCAAACGCAAGATTCCCGACACCGCCGCCATGGAGGCGCCCAAGTTCCAGGTTTTCACCGAGCGACATCTGGACAAGATCGAACCGCTCAAGCGACTGGGCGAGGAAGCGCTATTCGAGATGAAGGTGGTCGCGAGTGTCCTGCCGTTTCGCGTCAACAACTACGTCATCGAGAACCTGATCGACTGGAACCGGGCCCCCGACGACCCGATCTTCGCGCTCACCTTCCCGCAGCGGGACATGCTCGACCCCGAGATGTACGAGCAGATGGCCGAGCTGCATCGCCGCGAGGCACCCAAGGAAGAGATCACGGCGCTGGCCTGGAAGCTGCGACACAAGCTCAATCCGCACCCGGCCGGGCAGATGGAGATGAACCTGCCGGAGGTCAACGGCGAGACGGTCGAGGGCGTGCAGCACAAGTATCGCGAGACCGCGCTGTTCTTCCCCACTCAGGGGCAGACCTGTCACAGCTACTGCACCTTCTGCTTCCGCTGGGCGCAGTTCGTCGGTGACAAGGATCTCAAGATCGCCTCGAAGGAGGCCGGTCAGCTGCTCGACTACCTGGCCCAGCACCCCGACCTGTCCGACCTGCTGATGACCGGCGGCGACCCGATGGTGATGAAGACCAAGCACCTGGCGCCGTATCTCGAGGGGCTGCTCGATCCGCGTCTCGAGCACGTGCAGACCGTGCGCATCGGCACCAAGGCCCTGTCGTTCTGGCCGTACCGCTTCGTCACCGACGCGGACGCCGACGAGCTGCTTTCGTTGTTCGAGCGCCTGGTTCAGTCGGGCAAGCACGTGGCGGTGATGGCGCACATCAACCACTGGCAGGAGATGGAGAGCCCCGTCTTCCGCGAGGCGGTACGGCGCATCCGGGCCACTGGCGCCGAGATTCGCACCCAGAGCCCGCTGATCAAGCACATCAACGACTCGGGCGACGTCTGGGCGCGGATGTGGCGCGAGCAGGTGCGTCTGGGGATGATCCCGTACTACATGTTCGTCGAGCGCGACACCGGCGCGAAGTACCGCTTCGAGGTGCCGCTGGCCGAGGCGCACCGCGTCTACCGCGATGCCATGAAGCGGGTCTCCGGACTGGCGCGCACCGCGCGCGGGCCGTCCATGTCGGCTGGTCCCGGCAAGGTCGAGATCCAGGGCGTGGCGGAGATCAAGGGCGAGAAGGTGTTCGTGCTGCGCTTCATTCAGGGGCGCGATCCGGACTGGGTCCAGCGGCCGTTCTTTGCCAAGTACGACGAGACGTCCACGTGGCTGAACGAGCTCGAGCCGGCCTTCGGTGAGGAGAAGTTCTTCTTCGAGGGCGAGTACGAGAACATGCAGCAGGAGGCCGGGTTGCAGATCATCGACGCGGCCGAGGTCGAGGCATAATTTTCGGGGAGCGCCTGCACGTATTCGGTGCCACCCTCGCTTGGCGAGTCGAGCGTGTTCGAGGTGACGCAAAACGCCGAGCACGGGCAACGAGTTAAGCCGCGCAGAGCGGTATCGAATTCGTGCAGGCCTTCCCTTGACGAACGAGGCGCCGGTCGCTAGACTTGCGCGCCTTCGAGAAATCACTTTCCGGTGGTGCACGGCACCGTCGGATCCATTACGCAGAACATTCGGGTTTTACAGCATGTACGCAGTGGTCGTTACCGGCGGTAAGCAATACCGCGTCGAGCAAGGCAGCAAGGTGCGTGTCGAGAAGCTTTCGGGCGAGACAGGCAACACCGTAACGCTGGATCAGGTTTTGATGGTCGGCGACGGCTCGGACATCAAGGTGGGCACGCCGACCGTCGACGGGGCGAGCGTTACCGCCGAGATCGTCGGCCAGGGCCGCGGCAAGAAGGTGGAAATCATCAAGTTCCGCCGCCGCAAGCACCACATGAAGCGTCAGGGCCACCGTCAGGCCTACACCGAACTCAAGATCACCGGCATCAGCGCTTAAGGGCGCGCCGGCGGTCCCGACATCTGGGAGTTGAAACATGGCACATAAAAAAGCAGCAGGCTCTACCCGAAACGGTCGCGACAGTGAAAGCAAGCGCCTTGGCGTGAAGCGCTTTGGCGGCGAAGCCGTCACCGCGGGCAGCATCATCGTGCGCCAGCGTGGCACCAAGTTCCACGCCGGTACCAACGTGGGCGTCGGCCGTGACTACACTCTGTTCGCCCTGACCGACGGTCAGGTGAAGTTCGAGGTCAAGGGTCCGAAGAGCCGCCGTTTCGTCAGCATCGAGTCGGCCTGATCCGGCACGATGCGGGTCGACGGTCGGTTCGGCTGACCGGCGACCATTGTCAGAGCCCCGCCCACGTGCGGGGCTTTCGTGTTTGTGACCTGCCCATGAGCGGGTCTAACGTGCGGGGAACCTGTCGTGAAGTTTGTCGATGAAGCCACCATCAAGGTCAAGGCCGGCGACGGCGGTAACGGCGTGGTGAGCTTTCGCCGCGAGAAGTACGTGCCCTACGGCGGCCCGGACGGCGGCGATGGCGGTGACGGCGGGTCCGTGTACCTGGTCGGCGACCAGAACCTCAACACGCTGGCCGACTTCCGCTTTCAGCGCCACTACGAGGCCGAGCGCGGCCGAAACGGCGCCGGGCGCAACATGACCGGCAAGAAGGGCCACGACCTGCACGTGCATGTGCCGCTGGGCACGGTGGTCTACGACGAGGACACCGGCGAGGCCATCGGCGAGGTGGTCGAGGCCGGCGCCGAGTTGCTGGTGGCAAAGGGTGGCTGGCACGGACTGGGCAACACCCGCTTCAAGAGCTCAATCAACCGGGCGCCGCGGCAGAAGACCGACGGCACGCCGGGAGACGAGCGCCGCCTGCGACTCGAGCTGCGGGTGCTGGCGGACGTCGGCCTGCTCGGCCAGCCGAACGCCGGCAAGTCGACCCTGATCCGCGCGATCTCGCACGCCCGCCCCAAGGTGGCGAACTACCCGTTCACCACCCTGTATCCGAACCTGGGCGTGGTCGCGCCGGAGCCGCATCGCAGTTTCGTGGTCGCGGACATCCCCGGGCTGATCGAGGGTGCAGCCGAGGGTGCCGGGCTGGGGATACGCTTCCTCAAGCACCTGGCGCGCACCAACCTGCTGCTGCACGTCGTCGACGTGGCGCCCTACGACGAGATCGATCCGGTCGAGAGCGTCGCGGCGATCGAGCAGGAACTCGAGAAGTACGACGAGACGCTGGCCGCCCGTCCGCGCTGGCTGGTGCTCAACAAGATCGACATCTGGCCGGAGGACGAGCGCGAGGCGAACATCGAGGCGCTCAAGCGTCGCTTCCACGACGAGTTGGGGCTGACGGGCCCGGTCTTCGCCATCAGCGCGCTGGACAAGACCGGCACGCAGCCGCTGGTCTGGGCGATCCTGGAGTACCTCGAGGCCGAGTGGGCCCGCGAACGGCAGGACACGGCCCGGTCGACCGGGGCGCAGGAGGACTAGGCGTGCGAGAGCAGGTGAGGGGCCACCAGCGCTGGGTGGTGAAGATCGGCTCGGCGATGGTCACCGGGGACGGGCGCGGTCTCGACCGTGCCGCGATTGCGGCCTGGGCGCGGCAGATCGCCGAGCTGCGCGCCGAAGGCCGCGAGGTGGTGATCGTCACCTCGGGTGCGGTTGCCGAAGGCATGGCCCGGCTAGGCTGGGCCGAGCGTCCCGAGTCCCTGCCGAAGCTGCAGGCCGCGGCGGCCGTCGGCCAGATGGGGCTGGTGGAGGCATATGCCGAAGGGCTGGCCCGGCACGATGCGCATTCGGCGCAGATCCTGCTGACTCACGAGGACCTGGTCGATCGCTCGCGCTATCTCAACGCCCGCAGCACGCTTCGGACCCTGCTCGATCTCGGCGTGGTGCCGGTGGTCAACGAGAATGACACGGTGGTCACCGACGAGATTCGCTTCGGCGACAACGACACCCTGGCCGCGCTGGTCGCCAACCTGGTCGAGGCCGACGTTCTGGTGATCCTCACCGACCAGCCGGGGCTGTTCGACGCCGACCCGCGCAAGAACCCCGCCGCCCGGTTGCTCGACGAGGTCGAGGCCGGCGATCCGGCGCTCGAGACCATGGCCTCGCCCGAGGGCGGACGCCTGGGGCGCGGCGGGATGTATACCAAGGTGCTGGCCGCCAAGCGTGCCGCGCGCTCCGGTGCGGCAACGATCGTCGCCGCCGGGAGCGAGGCGGACGTCCTCACCCGGCTGGCTGCCGGCGAGTCGCTGGGTACCTGCTTTCGTCCCGCGACCAACCGTCTGGCCGCCCGGAAGCAGTGGCTGGCCGGACACCTGCGGGTGCGGGGGCGACTGGAGGTTGATGCTGGCGCTGTCCGGGCGGTGACCCAGCAGGGGCGTTCGCTGCTCCCAGCCGGGGTGACGGCGGTCTCCGGCGAGTTCGCCCGCGGCGAGCTGGTTTCCATCGCCGACCCGCAGGGACGAGAATTCGCGCGGGGGCTGGTCAACTACCCCAGCGGTGACGCCGCTCGCCTGATCGGTCGTTCCAGTCGCGAGATCGCCGAGCTTATCGGCTATCGCGAGGAGAACGAACTGGTCCATCGGGACAATCTCGTCCTGCTCTGACCTTCAAGGGACGTCGCCCGTCGATGGGTGTCATTCGACCGTCCGGCGTGGCCCGAATCAACAACAAGTTCCGCTTCGGCCGTGATGCCCGCTTGCGCGGACTCGCCCCGCCCGGGGCGGGGGTTCACCCGCCGGGTCGTGCGGCCTTGTCCAGTTCCTCCAGCAGCCGCTCGTAGATCGACGACAGCGTGGTCAGGTCGTCGACGGCGACGTGCTCGTCGATTTGGTGGATGGTGGCGTTGAGCGGCCCCAGTTCGATCACCTGGGCCCCGGTGGGCGCGATGAAGCGCCCATCGGAGGTGCCGCCGGCGGTCGATGGATTCGGGCGGTGGCCGATGATGCCTTCGACGGCGTTTTCCACCGCGTTGACCATCGGCCCGTCGTCCCGGGTGAGGAAGGGCTCGCCGGACAGGTGCCAGTCGATCCGGTAGCTCAGCCCGTGCCGCTTGAGTCGTTCCTCGATGGTCGCCTTGATCGTCTCCACCGATGTTTCCGTGTTGAAGCGCAGGTTGAATTGCACCTCGAGGGTACCGGGGATGACGTTGTTCGCCCCGGTGCCGGCGTGGATGTTGGCGATCTGCAGCGTCGAGGGAGGAAAGTGGGCATTGCCCTGGTCCCACTCGATCTCGACCAGGTCGGCGAGGAACGGGGCGGCGCGATGGACCGGGTTGTCCGCCAGGTGCGGGTAGGCGACGTGGCCCTGACGGCCCTCGATGACCAGGTTGGCGGTGATCGAGCCGCGACGGCCGATCTTGTATTCGTCGGCCAGCCGGTTGCGGCTGGACGGCTCGCCGACCAGGCACCAGTCGATCCGGATGCCCTTCTCCCGCAGCCACTGCATGACGCGCTTGGTGCCATGCTGCGCCGGGCCTTCCTCGTCGCTGGTGATGAGGAAGCCCAGCCGGAAGGCGGGCTCCGGGTGACGGGCGAGAAAACGTTCCACCGCCGTGATGAAGGCCGCTACCGAGCCTTTCATGTCGGCCGCGCCACGCCCGAACAGTTTGCCGTCGTGGATCTCGGCGGCGAAGGGCGGGTGAGTCCACTGGCGTTCGTCCCCCGTCGGGACCACGTCGGTGTGGCCGGCGAAGACGAACAGCGGCCCCTGTTCGCCGTGAACGGCCCAGAGGTTGTCGACATCCTCGAACCGGAGCGCCTGGATGGCGAACCCCAGCGGGGCGATGCGTTCGGCGATCAGGGGCTGGCAGCCCTGGTCGTCCGGCGTGATCGATGCACGACGGATCAAGTTGCGGGCCAGGTCGATCGTGGCGTCCGTCATTTCAGGGCCTCCTGCCATTCGTCCGCGTCGAAGCCGATCAGCGTCTTGCCGTCGTGCTCGACTATCGGACGGCGGATCAGGCTGGGGTTGGCCTCGGCCGCCGCCCGGGCGCCCTTGCCGTCCATGGATTGACGTTCTTCTTCGGGTAGCCGCCGCCATGTCATCCCCCGGCGATTGATCACCGTCTCCCAGCCGAACTGCTCGAGCCAGTCGTTCAACCGGTCGGCGGGCACCCCTTCCTTCTTGTAGTCATGGAAGCGGTATTCCAGCCCCTGTTCGGCCAGCCAGGCCCGAGCCTTCCTGACGGTGTCGCAGTTCCTGATGCCGTAGACGGTGATCATCGAATAGCCCTTATAAGAGAATTATGTTGTTCCGGATAGGAAAATTTGATTTTCGTATCAATGACGCCGGCCTACACTCGAAAACGGTCCGGTCCCGCGCCAAGGGTCCGAAATTGCAGCAGAAAAGGAGCGAGTTTGCCATGCAGAACGGGAACAAATCAGTTTCGACACCAAATCCGAGTCGGCGGCTGGGACTCTGTCTTGGCTTGGCGGCGGGCCTGGTCATGGCGATTCCTGCCCAGGCAGAGAAGCCGGACATTTCCTGGGGGGGTGAGCTGTTTGCCGAGAACTGCTCCGAGTGCCACATGGTTCCGCACGACGACGAGTGGTTCAAGGCTCGCGCGGATGCCGGCAACATGGCCGACCTGGACAGCCTGCGCACGAGGGTTCAGGGCTGCGCCAACAACTTCAACCTGCCTTGGTTCGACGAGGAGGTCGACGCGGTCACGGCCTGGATGAACCAGGAGTACTACGGCTTCGACTGATCCGGCAGGCGGGAAGGCCGGATGGCCGGTCGCCCGCCGGGGATCTTCCTTTCAGTCGATGAACCGCATCGACAGGTCGACGGCGCGCACGTGCTTGGTCAGCGCGCCGATCGAGATGTAGTCCACGCCGGTCTCGGCCACCTCGCGAATGGTGTCCAGGGTCACGTTGCCGGAGGACTCCAGCTTTGCCCGGCCGGCGTTCAGGGCGACGGCCTCCCGCAGCAGCGGGGGGTCGAAATTGTCCAGCAGGATGCGTTCGACACCGGCGGCCAGCGCCTCTTCCATCTGCTCGAGATTCTCCACCTCAACTTCCAGCGGCAACCCGCGCGCGATCACCCCGGCGGCACGTACCGCCTCGGTGATCGAGCCGGCGGCCTGGATGTGGTTCTCCTTGAGCATCACCATGTCGTGCAGCCCCATGCGGTGATTCATGCCGCCGCCGTCCACCACCGCCTTCTTCTGCGCGTGGCGGAGGCCGGGCAGCGTCTTGCGCGTGTCCAGTATCACAGCATTGGTGCCCTTGACGGCGTCGACGTGCTGGCGCGTGACGGTGGCGGTGGCGCTGAGGGTCTGCAGGAAGTTCAGGGCGACCCGTTCGGCGGTGAGCATGGCGCGTGCCGGTCCGCTGATCAGGCAGAGACTCTGCTCGGGGAAGAGCGGGTCGCCATCATTCACGGCCCACTCGATCCGGACCGCGGGAGAGACCCGGCGGAAGGCGGCGTCCGCCCATTCGATGCCCGAGAGCACGCCGGTCTCGCGGCTGATGATCCGGGCATGCGCCTGCTGGTCGGCGGGAATTAGCTGGGCGGAGACATCACCGCTGCCGACGTCCTCGGCCAGGGCCCTGGCGACGTCGAGGGCGACGATTTCGGGGTCGGCTTTATTCATGGGCTTCGTGCTCCCGGGCGATGAGTCGATCGGCTGTCGCGACGATTATGACGCAAGAGGCCTGTCTTTCGCAGGCAAACGATGCTGTCATCTTGTCATGTTGCTGTCATCGCGCTGACTTCTAATGCGTGAGCATGAACCAACCGCGAGGGCCGGCGATGGCCGGCGAATGACCGATGCAGAAGACCATACTGATTGTCGAGGACGAGAAGCCGATCCGGGAGATGGTGGCCTTTGCCCTGGGAAGGGCGGGC
The DNA here is from genome assembly GCF_041687595.1 of Guyparkeria sp. Lineage (NCBI taxonomy): Bacteria > Pseudomonadati > Pseudomonadota > Gammaproteobacteria > Chromatiales > Thioalkalibacteraceae > Guyparkeria > Guyparkeria sp. The sequence goes on from NZ_JAWLBP010000047.1 coordinate 11,997, forward strand.
TACGAGCTGCTGGAGGCGGGCGATATCGTCGAGGCCTACGAGCAGATATCCCACAAGCTGCCCGACCTGGTCCTGCTCGACTGGATGCTCCCCGGCGCCAGCGGCATCGAGTTCGCCCGGCGCCTCAAGCGCGACGAACTGACCCGTGACGTGCCGATCGTCATGCTGACGGCCCGCGGCGAGGAAGAGGACAAGGTCAGCGGCCTGGAGGCCGGTGCGGATGACTACGTCACCAAGCCGTTCTCGCCCCGCGAGCTGCTCGCCCGGATCAAGGCCGTGCTGCGACGCACCTCTCCCGAAACCGAAAGTCCGGTGCTGGATATCGCCGGCTTGAAGCTCGACCAGGAGAGCTATCGCGTGACCGCCGCCGAGGAGCCGGTGGACATGGGCCCGACCGAGTTCCGCCTGCTGGCGTTCTTCATGCGTCACCCCGATCGGGTCTTCAGCCGGACGCAGCTGCTCGACCGGGTCTGGGGACAGAATGCCTACGTGGAGGAGCGTACGGTCGACGTCCATATCCTGCGGCTGCGCAAGGCGCTGGCGCCCAGCGGGTATGATGGCCTGATCCAGACCGTCCGCGGGGTGGGTTACCGGATGTCTGCCCACTGAGCCCCGGGCGGTCACCACCCACCGCCCATCGAGGTGACATGAGCCAGCCCGACGACGTTCCAGCCCTGACCGCTTCCCGTCCCGGCGAGGCGGATCCCGCCACGCGCCGTCGACGTGCCCGCGAGGCACGACGGGTCCAGGCGCGCCTGCGTGCCTGGCGGGAGGAGTTTCTGCTGCTGATGGGCTCCGTTCTGGTCGGTGCGCTGTTGGGCTTCTGGATTGCGCAAGCCGGCGTGCCCGGAGCCTGGGCTTGGGCGGTGGCGCTGGCCGCGTTGCTATACGCCGGTTCCCTGCTGCTGCGCGTCGCCTATCTGGCTCGCAGCCTGCCGATCTCCTGGACCCGGAGGCGGACATGGGGTGTGCCCGGGCTGGTCCAGGCCCGGCAGCGTCGCCAGATCCGCGCCTGGCACCGTCGCCAGCGTCGCCTGATCCGGTTGCTCAAGCGTTACCACCGGTCGGCGATGTCGGTGCCCGACGCGATGGTCGTGGTGACCGAGGACCGGGAGATCGAGTGGCTCAACGACGCCGCGGCCGAGATGCTGGGGATCAACCCCACCGACCAGGGGCTGCGCATCGACAACCTGGTGCGCGCACCGGCGTTCGTCGACTGGCTGGACCACGGCGCCGACCAGGCCCCGCTGGAGATCCGGGCACCGGGAGACGAAACCCGGGCGCTCAGTCTGCGGATCGAGCCCTACGGTTCGGATCGCTACCTGCTGATCGGGCGGGATATCACCGCCCTGCATCGCCTGCAGGGGGTGCGCCAGGACTTTGTGGCCAACGTCTCTCACGAACTGCGCACGCCGCTCACCGTGCTGGCCGGCTACGTCGAGACGCTGCTCGACACCGACGAGGAGATGGACCCGCAGATGCACCGGATCCTCTCGAACATGCACCAGCAGTCCGACCGGATGCGACGGATCGTCGAGGACTTGCTGCTCCTGTCCCGCCTCGAGACCTCGCAGCCCGACGAGGAGATGTTCGAGCCGGTCGACGTGGCCGGGCTGATCCGCCCCATCCTCGCCGATGCCCGTCTGCTTTCCGGCGAGGAAGGGCACCGGATCGAGTCCGACATCGATGCCGACCTTTGTCTGCACGGCGTGCCGAGGGAATTGCAGTCGGCCTTCTCCAACCTCGTGTTCAATGCCGTCAAGTACACGCCGGCCGGTGGTCGTGTCGCCGTCGGCTGGACGCTCGACGCGAAAGGGCGACCGGTCTTCGAGGTCACGGACAGCGGCATCGGCATCGAGGCGCGCCACATCCCGAGACTCACGGAACGCTTCTACCGCATCGACGTGGGTCGTTCGCGCTCGCGAGGGGGTACCGGTCTGGGCCTGGCCATCGTCAAGCACGTGGCGCTGCGCCACGATGCCCGCCTGAAGATCGAAAGCACGCCGGGAAAGGGAAGCCGCTTTCGCGTTATCTTTCCGGCCGAACGCGCCATCCCTTGCGGTGCCACGCCGGTCGGCACATCGACCGATGACTCCGGCCGGGATGGTTTAGACTGACGCCCAATCAGCAAAAACGGACACGAGCCGAACGATGTCGGAATTCTGGAACGAGAAGTACGGGCAGGTCGATTTCCTCTACGGGACACACCCCAACGAATTCCTGCTGAGCCAGGTCTACCGGCTGCCGCCTGGAGCGCGCGTGCTGGTGCTCGGGGATGGCGAGGGGCGCAATGGGGTGTGGCTGGCCGAACAGGGGTTCGAGGTCACCAGTATCGACTACTCCGCCGTGGGCTGCGACAAGGCGCGACAGCTCGCCGACCAGCGCGACGTGAGCCTGAGCGTCCACTGCGCGGATCTCATCGAGTGGGACTGGCAGGAGGACGAGTTCGATGCCGTGGTGCTGGTCTACCTGCACTTCGAGCCGGCTGCGCGGCGCGAGGTGTACCCGCGTGCGGTGGCGGCCCTGCGGCCGGGGGGGCTCCTGATCGTCGAGCTGTTCCATCCGCGCCAGCTTGCCTACCAGAGCGGTGGGCCGAAGCGGGCCGACATGCTGGTACGCGCCAGCGATCTCGCGCAGGATCTGTCCGGGTTGGACTGGCTCATCCTGGCCGAGGGCAAGGTGCTGCTCGACGAGGGGCCTGGGCATCAGGGGCCCGGTTTCGTCACCCACGGAGTGGGGCGTCGCCAGGGCTGATTCCCCGGACGTGAAAAGGCCCGAAGGGATGCCCTCTCCCTTCGGGCCTTTTTCGTGCCTGTCATGGCGCCGACGGGATCGCCCGCCGGCAAGGCGCGGATCACACGTCGCGCAGCAGCTCGTTGATGCCGACCTTGGAGCGGGTCTTCTCGTCGACCTTCTTGACGATCACCGCGCAGTAGAGGCTGTACTTGCCATCCTTCGACGGCAGGTTGCCGGAGACGACCACCGAGCCCGCCGGGACGCGGCCGAAGTGGATCTCGCCGGTCTCGCGGTCGTAGATCTTGGTCGACTGGCCGATGTAGACGCCCATCGAGATCACCGAGCCTTCCTCG
>NZ_JAWLBP010000048.1:0-12729 GCF_041687595.1 Guyparkeria sp.
GAGGATCCACAGCTGCAACCGGCGGCGATCGTGGGGCGCCTGAATGCGGAGCTATGGGCGATTCCCGAAGCGCAGGTCATGGTGTTCAACGTTCCGGCCATTCCGGGCCTCGGGGTCGTCTCCGGTTTCGACCTGCGGCTGCTCGACATCGCCCAGGTTTCGCCAGCCGAACTGGCCGCATTCGCCGATGCGCTCGTCGCCCAGGCCAATGAGCACGAGGCGCTGACGCGCGTGCGCCACAACTTCCGCGCCAATGTGCCCATGTATGAACTCGACGTGGACCGCGACAAGACCAAGCTGCTGGGCCTGAACTTCGGCGAAGTCTTCCAGACCCTGCAAGCCCAGCTTGGTGGCATCTATGTCAATGACTTCAGCCAGTTCGGCCGCACCTACCGCGTCATTCTCGAGTCCGAGGAACGCTTCCGCCTGCGGCCCGAGGACCTGCGCAACTTCGAGGTCCGCAATGCCGCGGGCGATATGGTGCCGATTTCCGGGGTCGCCCAGCTGCTCCCGACCGAGGGCCCGACCCGGCTAGAGGGGTTTAATCTCAGCCGCAGCGTCACCATCAACGGTGAGCCGGCCGCCGGGGTTTCCAGCATGGAGGCGGTCTCGGCCACGGAAGATCTGCTGGACGAACTGCCAGGCGAGTTTTCCTTTGCCTGGGCCGGCCAGACGCTGCAGGAACTGGAGGCCGGCAACATGATCGTGCTGCTGTTCACGCTCGCGATCCTGGCGGCCTATCTGTTTCTGGTCTTCCTGTACGAGAGCTGGACGCTGCCGCTCGCGGTCCTGCTGTCGGTGCCGCTGGCCTTTCTCGGGTCTTTCCTGGCCCTGCGCCTGACTGGCCTGCCGATGGACATCTACGCCCAGATCGGCCTGGTACTGCTGGTCGCCATGGCCACCAAGACTGCCATTCTCATCGTCGAGTTCGCCATGCAGCTGCACAAGCAGGGTCGGAGCATCGTTGAGGCGGCCAGAGAAGCTGCTGGACTGCGTTTCCGTGCGGTGATCATGACGAGCCTGGCCTTCATTCTCGGTGTCGTTCCGCTGGTCACCGCAACCGGTGCCGGGGCGGCCAGCCGGGTCAGCCTGGGGGTCACCGTGATGTCGGGAATGATCGCGGCCATGGTTCTGGTGACGCTGATGACCCCGATGCTCTATGTCGTTGTCCAGTCAATGCGTGAGCGCTTCGGCAGCAAGCCGCCAGAGGTAGCCCGGCCAGACACCGAACTTCCGGAACACGACCCCCTCTCGGGCTGAATCTGCCCCTAAGGGGCTTGTTACAGACTTGGGGCGAACTGGAGGCGCTGTGTTTCACGGCGATGACCATTGCCTTTGTTTTGATGCAACCGGGCGTTGTTATCGCCAAGGCTTGGAGGATCGATGCATTATCGGCATGGTTAAGTTTTTATTATTGCATTTTACAGATGTTTTTCTGACTGCTACAAAGTACCGGACCAGCCGACGGAGGAAAGAATGATGAGCGAAGAGGCACGAGTGAAGGGCCGACGCCGTTTTTTCAAGCAGGCGCTCGGGGTCGGAGGCGGCGCGCTTCTCGTCGGGGTCGTGGGCAGCGAAGAGCAGAGTCCGGAGAAACCGCCGGCGCCGACCGAGCCGATGCCGACGGAGAGCGCGCGCCTCACGCTGCCTGGCAAGGACATGGACGCCCTCATCTCCCATGGCATGACGCCGCCCACGTTGGAAACACGTCGTGAGTTCCTCGGCACGAGCGTCGTGACGGCGACGCCGCGTCATTTTGTGCGCCAGAACCTCCCGCTGCCGCCAGAGGAGATCGTCGCGGACCGCGCAGGCTGGAGCTTGCAGGTGCAAGGCGTACGCATGCCGGGACAGATCACTGTTGGCGAGCTGCAGCGCCTCGGTCTGATGACTGTTGCCGCGGTCCTCCAATGCTCGGGCAACGGTCGGCGTTTCTTCGAGCACGGACCCTCGGGATCGCCCTGGGGCGTGGGCGCGGCAGGCTGTGCGGTGTGGAGCGGCGTGAAGGTCTCGACCGTGCTCGAACACTTCGGCGGCGTTTCCGAAGATGCGCGCTTCCTGACCGCGACGGGTGGTGAGCCGTTGCCCGAGGGCATCGCGCGGGAGGATGTCGTCGTCGAGCGTTCGATCCCGATCGACAAGGCGCTCGACGACTGTCTACTCGCCTGGGAGATGAACGGCGAGCCCATCCCGCTGGTCCACGGCGGGCCATTGCGGCTCATCGTGCCTGGGTACTACGGCGTGAATCAGATCAAGTTCGTCCAGCAGATCGCCTGCACCGCACAGCCGACCGATGCGAAGATCCACTCGACAGGGTACCGATTCCGTGACGTCGGTCAGGGGGCCACCACAGACCAGCCGTCGATGTGGGCAATGGGGCCGAAGTCTTTCGTGACCTATCCGACCGCTCGTACGCCGCAGCGGGCAGGGTTGGTGCAATGCGCCGGCGTCGCCTTTGGCGGTACCGAGCCGGTGGCGAAAGTCGAGGTCAGCAGCGATGGCGAGACCTGGCGCGAGGCGGCGCTCATCGGTCCGGACCTCGGGCCCTACGCCTGGCGGGTCTTCCACCTCGCCGTCGAGGCGCCCGCCGGCGCGCTACCGCTCTTTTCGCGCGTGACGACCGTGAGCGGACGCATTCAGCCGGAGAATCGCATCGAGAACGAACGTGGCTACGGCAACGACAGTTGGCGCGACATGGGCGTCGTGGTGCAGGTCTGCGGGGCCGATGACGAGGCTTGCCTGCGCCCGCCCGAAGACGCACCGAGCGGCCGCCGTCGGCGCGAAGGCCCCGTCGAGCTCTCCGAGGCGGGGCAGCGCGGCCGTGCGATCTTCCGTGAGCAGGCGCAACCGACCTGCGCGACGTGTCACGCGCTCGCCGAGGCCGAGGCCGGCGGCACCGTGGGGCCGAACCTCGACGAGCTGGGTCCCTCGCTCGAGCAGGTCCACGCGGCGGTGGCCAACGGCGTCGGCACGATGCCTTCGTACACGCAACTGCTCACGCCCGAGCAGATCGACGATGTGGCTGCCTACGTCTTCGAAGCGACGCGCTGACATTCCCCCGAAGAGGGTTGGGAGCGCGGGTAAATAGCTGTCAGATCTATTTTTTTGGGTTGGGAAACGGTATGCAGAATTGGTTTCTATGGCTCTTCGTTGGGATCTTGTCAGTCGCGGCAGGCATCTTGGCTCTTGCCAATCCCTTCGCGGCGACCGTTACGGCCGAGTTGTTGATCGGATACCTGTTCATCGCCATCGGCCTCCTGACCCTCGTCTCCGCGTTCCAGGATCAGGGCTGGGCGGCACGCATCTGGGCGCTTCTTCTTGGCGCGCTGATGGCAGTGTTCGGCTTCAACCTGGTGTTGCATCCCCTTGAGGGGATCATCACGCTGACCTTCCTGGTCGCCTCGCTTATGCTGGTGATGGGGGTGTTGCGACTCGTGATGGCTCTCACCCCACTGGCGGCGGGGGCGCGCTTACTGCTGATCTTCTCGGGGGGGCTATCAATCCTTCTTGCGGTGATGATCTTCTCCAATTTCCCCTGGTCAAGCGCGGTGGTCCTCGGTGTGTTCCTGGCTATCGAGTTGATCTCGAACGGGGTTTCCATGATCTTCGTCTCCCTCGATCGGCGTGAGGCCACACCGTCCAACGCCTGATCTTTTCTTCGCGACACGGCGGGAAGCGTGGCAACACCTCTTGATTGGATCCATAACGCGCAAGGGTCCCGCTATTTTTCAGGAATCTGGCTCGCAGGCGAGCCTCTGGGCGTTTTGTCAGGGTGAATGCGCGCAAACCAGACGAACGGAGGAAGGCAACGTGGCCGAAATATCAAGGGATGTCGGGATTCTCACGGCAATCGCGGACAGAATGGCCCAGTTCAGGTTGCCGCGGGCAAAGGAAATCAAGGAAAGGGTTGATCGCGGGGAAGTCCTCACCGACTCTGATATCGATTTTCTGGAAAAGGTCTTCCGTGATGCAGGCGCGATTGCGCCGCTTCTGGAGAAGAACCCTGAATATCAGGAGATCGCGGCCAGCGCGATGGCGTTGTACACCGAGATTACGACAAAGGCTCTCGCGAATCAGGAGGCGAGGGGTCGTTAACCACCCAGGAAGGAAACAGGCAGGACAGTGTGGCCGGTAGCACCGGGGCTGTCGCGGGGGTGAGTCCGTGTCCCGCCGCATCATCCGGACACGATCGGTGAATTGAACCGACCGCCGACTGGAGCGGCCGGCTCCCGAGAGGAAGACCACCGGTGCTGAGGAGGTAGTTTATAGTGCCGATGTGCCGAACCGGTCGGTGCCGCAGGAACGCGACGCCCATGGCAAAGTGTCGGATCCCGGTGGCCGGTTCCCGGTGCGCATGTTTGGACCGACTCATCAGGAAACTGGAGGCTCTTACATGCAACGTTCCCATTCCTCGGCCGGCATCTCGCGCCGGACTGTCATCAAGGCCACTGTCGCAGGGGCACTGTTCGCCGCAACTGGTTTCGGTCTGGCCCGAACGCCGGGGGCGCGGGCCGATACCCCAGTCGAGAAGATCTTTCGCGGCGGCCCCGTCGTGACGGTCGAGGAGGGGCAGCCGTTGGCCGAGGCCGTGGCCGTCGGCGGCGGCAGGATCCTCGCCGTCGGTCCGGAGGCCGAGATCATGGCCCTGGCCGCGCCCGGGACCGAGATCGTCGAATTGAACGGGGCCACCCTGCTGCCCGGCTTCATCGACGGGCACGGCCACTTCATGAACGCCCCGCAGATCGTGAGCTGGGTCAACGTCTCCGGACCGCCGGTCGGCCCCGTCACCTCGATCGAGGACATTGTCACGACGATCCGCACCTTCATGGACGAACGCCGGCCGGCGCCGGGAGAGTGGGTGATCGGCTACGGCTATGATCCGACCGTGCTGTCGGATGAGCGCGAACTGACCCGGGACGATCTCGATCCGCATTTCCCCGACCATCCGATCATGCTGATCCATGTCTCCAACCATGGCTGCGTGCTCAATTCGGCCGGCTTCGCCCTGAACGGTATCGACGAGAACACGCCGACGCCCGAGGGTGGCGTGATCCTGCGCAAGGAGGGCAGCAACGAACCGGCCGGCCTGCTGATGGAGACGGCCTTCCTGCCGATCTTCGGCAACATGCCGAAACCCGATACGGAGACGTTGCTCGGCCTGCTGGGGGCGGCGCAGGAGATCTACACCTCGCGCGGGGTGACCACGGCGCAGGAGGGGGCGACGCACAAGCCCGACCTCGAGTTCCTGTTGCGCGCTGCCGACGAGGGGCACCTCGTGATCGACGTTGTGTCGCTGCCGATCATCTTCGACGTCCCGGCGCTGGTGCGCGAATACGCCCCCGATTTCCGGGGCGGCACGATGGAACTTCCCGACACGGCGGCGCAGAGCTTCGGGCGCTACCGCAACCGGCTGAAGCTCGCCGGCATCAAGATGGTGCTCGACGGCTCGCCCCAGGGCAAGACCGCATTCTGGACCGAACCGCTCCTGACCGGTGGCCCCGAAGGCGAGGAGGATCACGTCGGCGCGCCGGTGGTCCCGCCCGAAATGGTGACCGCCGCAGTGGCCGAGTTCGTGGACAAGGGCATCCAGGTCTTCGCCCATGCCAACGGCGACGCCGCCATCGACATGATCATCGATGCACTGCGCGCCGCCGGCGTGACAGCGGCCGACGGGCGGCGCGACGTGGTGATCCATTCGCAGTTCGTCCGGGCCGACCAGCTCGACGCCTATGCCGAGCTGGGCATGACGCCGTCGTTTTTCACCGGCCACACCTTCTTCTGGGGTGATGTGCACGTGGAGAACACCGGCCCCGAGCGCGCGGCCTTCATCAGCCCGATGGCCGCCGCGTACGAGCGCGGCCTGCGTTGTTCGAACCACTCGGACTTCTCGGTGACGCCTATCGATCCGTTCCTGATGATGCAGACCGCGATCCTGCGCAGGTCGCGCTCGGGCGTGGTGCTGGGCCCCGACCAGCGGGTCGACGCGCTGACGGCACTGCGTTCGCTGACGATCGACGCGGCCTGGCAGATCTTTGAAGAAGACACGAAGGGCTCCATCGCGCCGGGGAAACTGGCCGATCTGGTGATCGTCGACCGCAATCCCCTGGAGGTCGACCCCGAGGAGATGCTTGAGCTTCAGGTGATCGAGACCTTCAAGGAGGGTGCGAGCGTTTATCGGAGGTCGGCATGACCCTTCCGCTGACCGTGATCGGCGGCTATCTGGGCGCCGGCAAGACGACGCTGCTCAACCGGATCCTGACCGAGGATCACGGCCGCCGCTTCGGGGTGATCGTCAATGATTTCGGTGCGGTGAACGTGGATGCGAGCCTGATCGCGAACCACGATGGTGACACGATCTCGCTGACGAACGGCTGCATCTGCTGTTCCGCGACCGACGGCACGGCCGAGGCCATCGCCCGCATCGTCAAACGCTCGGCCGCGTTCGACCACATCATCATCGAGGCTTCCGGGGTCGCCGAGCCGGGAAAGGTTGCGCGCAACGCCGCCGGATTTCGCCTGCCGCTCGACGGGGTGATCGTCCTGGCCGATGCCGAGCAGCTGCCGGATCAGGCCGCGAACCGCTATGCCGGACGCTCGGTTCTGGCGCAACTGCGGCAGGCGGATGTGATCGTGCTCAACAAGGTGGACTTGCCCAGCCCGGCGCGGCTGAATGAAACCCGCGCCCTGATCGCCCGCCATGCCCCGGACGTGCCGGTACTGGAGACCGAACAGGCGCGGCTGCCGTACGCGCTCCTGTTCGGCGTGGGCCGCGGGGCTGCGGTTGCGGCCTGGACTGCAGGGCCGGAAGCCGCGCATGACCACGCTGCCGAATACGTCGCAGAACTGCTCGAGCGCGGTCCGATGAGCCAGGCCGCGTTCGAGGAGCTTGCGCGGGAGCAGATGGGGCTGGCGATCCGTGCCAAGGGGCATGTCGCACTGAGCGACGCGCCGGAGGTCCGGCATCTCTACCAGAAGGTAGGCCGCCGCTGGACGCTGGTCGCCGATGGCGGTTGGGGCGACGAGCCTCCCCGCACCCAGATCGTGACGATCCGCGTCCGTGAAGACTTGCCGAACCATCGCCATGCGGGGCAGAACATGTGGCGAGTATCGGGCGCCCCTTTCGCATCCGACGTTGATCGGGATCACCCGGGTGTCAGCAAACAGTCGGATTGCTGACACCTGTTCAGATCTCTTCACTGCCCGCTCTGGGCCGTTCACTGCCGCTATCGGTCATGGGCCGTCTCTAGCCGACCCTGAACGGCCAGTCGGGGACGGCGGATGAGTGGCTCGAGTCCGATTTTGAACTGACGTTCGGAACCGTTTATTGGGTTCGCACGGCAGGATACCGGCTGGTTGCCCGCCTCAAATGGCGCGGATATGGCGACGGGCGATGCCCGGATTCAGCGGGATTTCGGACGCGAAGGGTGGCTCGTTCCCGCCTCTTTCGGTGGATAAACCGTTGCCCATTCCTGAAAAGGGCGTTTATCCTTCCCATCCTCGTCATGGACAAGGAAGGCGTTTGCGCCGGTGGGCGCGGCCTGTTAGGAGAGGCGCCCGTTGGAAACCCATCGCGAGAACCTTTCCGCCGTTCTCGGCAATTTGCTGGCCCGCGAACGCGCCGAATACCGGCTCACGCTGGGGGAGGTCTTCGAGAGGACCGGCGACCGCGGTTTCGGCTTGCTGCTCATCATCCTCTCGTTGCCGAGCGCGTTGCCGGTGCCGGCACCGGGTTACAGCACTCCGTTCGGCATCCTCATTGCCGTGCTCGCACTGCAAATGCTGGCCGGGCGGAAGTCCCCCTGGCTGCCGCAGCGGATGGCGCGGACCGAGTTGCATGGCAAATTCCTCGACGGGATGCTGTCCTTCTTCACCAAGTTTTTCGGCAAGGTGGAATTTCTCATCCGTCCGCGCCTGCGTTGGGTGGGCTCGCGGGGCGGGTTGACTTTTCTGGGCGTGCTCGTGCTGATCATGGCGTGGCTTATGATCCTGCCGATTCCGCTGACCAACACCTTTCCGGCGTTCGTGATCTTTCTCACCGGCATCGGGCTGACCGAGGAGGACGGGCTTTTCAGCCTCGGTGCCGCGCTCCTCGGGGTGTTGGCCGTCGGACTGTATGCGGTGGTGATTTATTTTTTCATCCGCTTCGGGCTCGAAGGGATCGAGATGATAAAAGAGGGGATCAAGGCCGCGCTGGCCGGCTGAGGCGGCGGGCACACCGAAGGCCTCCCATGTGCGTTTTCACGGCGGAGGTGAACGTCCCCGGTCGGTCTGCACCACCGGCCCGGTGCGTTGGGCACAGCGGATCTCTGACTGGCGAACAGCATCCAGAGGAACTGGAGGATCGCGGAGATCCCCAGCACGGTCTGGGCGAGATTCACCAGCAGCACCAGAACCCGCATGATCAGGCCACGCAGCCAAAGCTTTTCGGGGCGCGCCAGCACGGGGTGTCGGGTCGAACTCATCGGTTTTGCTCCTGGACGCGGGGGGCAGGGAAGTGGCGCATGCCTGTTCTCACAGTAGCCGAGGCGCGATCTTCTGTCGCAGGGCTCGATCCCGGAGAACCCAAAATTGCAATACGCACGGTTGGGCCTGTGGGCACCAAGGCCCCGGGACGTAGGCAGTCAGCTCGTGTCGCGATTGTTCAAGACGTCGGGCGAGCATCGGGCTAGATTGCTTTTTCGATCCAAGCCACGGGAGACGCCGGTGAAATTTCGCTACGCGATCCTCTATGTCGATGATGTTGCCGCCACCCTCGATTTCTATGGCCGCGCGTTCGGGCTGGAAACGGCGTTCCTTCACCCGTCGGGCGACTACGGCGAGCTTTCGACGGGCGAGACGAAGCTTGCCTTTTCGTCCCGCCGGCTGATGCAGCAGCTCGGGAAGGCTCCCGGCAGGCCCGACGTCAAGAAGCCCGTTTTCGAGCTGGCGTTGGAGACCAGTGACGTGCGCGCGGCCCGGGACCGTGCATTGGCGGCAGGTGCGGCACCGGAGCAGGAGGTGCGGGAAGAGCCGTGGGGGCAAGCCACGGCCTACGTCAGCGACGTCAACGGCTATCTGGTGGAAATCTGTTCGCCGGTCCAGTTGCCAAGTGCCGGTTGACGCAACATGTCCAGCACCTTGGGCCGACGCCGCAGGCCGCCCGGCGTTTGGCCGAACCAGCGCACGAATTCGCGGGTCATGTGGGCCTGATCGGTGAATCCGGTGGAATGGGCCACATCGGTCAAGGAGGCGTGGTCCGCGAGCACGGCGGCGGCACGACGGGCTCGCGCCAGGAGACGCCAGTAATCGGGAGGCGGTAGATGCAGCCCCGCAAGGTGCCGCTGCAAGGTTCGCACCGATGTGCCGAGGCTCCTGGCTGCGCCACCCACGCTGGCTCCTGGAAGCGCCAGCGCATCGATCACCGTACCGACGTCGTCAGCCGCACCGATGTCATGGCTCAGAATCCCGGGAGCGGTGGCAGAGTCGGCGGCGATTGCGTCCAGTACCGGTTGGTCCACCGCAGACCCCGGCCGGAGCCGGTAGCCGGTGATCGCCGTCCCCCGCAGCAGCGCGACGGGGCGGGGGTGGAAATCGAACGGCGTCAGGGTGACGAACGTCCGCGCTCCCGGTGGGTGGATGATCAGCACATCGCGGCAGCCATCGGGGAAGACCGCTACCGGCTGCGTTTCCACCGAGTGGCAGGACCACTGAAAAAAGACGCTGTCGACGACCATGTCTCATGCTATAGCAACAGGGCAGCCGGAAAGATCGATTGCGCTGGCGCCAGCTTTGATTGCGCCACGCAGAATGCTCGGAGGAATGGATGGCGCTCGCGCGGTTTGCGCTCAAGATGGTCGGATCGGTCGCCGTGGTTGCGGGGGTTGCGGGAATCGCGATGGGCCTGTGGAACAGTGTGTGCGATGCCCGAAACACGCAGTCGGTCTGGGACGCGTTGCTGAGCCAGCGGGAGGCGGCGCCCGCTTCCTTCGACCCGGCCATGGTTGCCGATCTGCCCGAGATCGGGCAGCGCTATTTCGCGAATGCCATTGCGCCGGGCACGCCGCTGCACCAGGTGGTTCGTCTGGAAATGGAAGGCTCGCTGATCCTGAACGGCCGCGAGTTCCCCATGCGCGCCGATCAGGTTCTCGCCCCGCCGCACGGGTTCGTCTGGCGCGCACGCGCCGGCTCGGGGTTGATCCGGTTCTCCGGCTCGGATGGCTTTTGGAACGGCCGTACGAGCTGGACGCGCTTCTGGTTGTGGGGTGTGCTGCCGGTCGCCCGGATCGCGGACACCGAGGACCACGCCCGCGCCGCCGCTGCGCGCATGGTGATGGAGACCGTGTGGGCACCGGCCGCGCTGTTGCCGCAGTCCGGGGCGGTTTGGACGCAGACGGGGCCGGATCAGGCGGAGGTCCGGTTCCCGGAGGTGCCCGGCGTCGAGCCGATGCACCTGACCCTCGACGCCGCCGGCCGGGTGCTGGAGATGACCACGCTGCGCTGGTCCGACGCCAACCCGGACCGGACCTATCGCCTGCAACCCTTCGGCGGGCGGATGCTCGCGCACGGCACCCATCAGGGCTTCACCATCCCCAGCGGGATGGAGATCGGTAACCTCTATGGTACCCCCGAGTACGCCCCCTTCTTTCGCGCACGAATCACCCGGGTTGAGTACTGAGCGGTGTAGGGAACTCCAGATACCCCGGGCCCTATGGGAAGGGCCTGCCCATGAACCAGATCCACGGGGCTGTGCTACAGACGAAGGAAGCGCCACACTTCCGCCCTGCGGATCCCTGGGAGAATGCCGATGCCAACCGAGTCGCGTTCCATGCATCGGGTCCGGATACCGACCGCTGCGCTGATCGCGTTTGTCGGCATCACCTTCCTGATCACCTGGGGGCTGATCGGGGTCTACATCGTGTTTCCAGACGCCGCTGCCGCCTGGTTCGGCGAGATCAGCGGAACGCATCCGTTCTTCTTCCTCGCGACGTGGTCGCCCGCGATCGCCGCCTTCGTGATCGTCTTTTTCTACGGCGGCCGGTCCGGCGCCCGGGCCTTCCTGTCCCGGCTTCTCCTCTGGCGGTGCCCGGTGGGGTGGGTGGCCTTCATCCTGGTCGGCCTGCCGCTTGTCTTTGTCGCGGGATCGCTGCTCAAGGGTGGCCCGATAGTGGCGCCGCTGCCGCCAGAGGGCATTGGCATCGTCGTGGCGCTTCTGTTCATGATGCTCTTTCTCGGCCCGATCGAGGAATTCGGTTGGCGCGGCGTGGCGCAACCCTTGCTCCAGCGGCACGTGGCGCCGATCTGGGCCGGCTTGCTGATCGGTGCGACCTGGGGGTTGTGGCACCTGCCGGCGTTCTTCCTGGCGAGCACCGTATTCGCGGACTGGAACTTTCTCCCGTTCTTCGTCGGCAACGTCGCGCTGGCGGTGCTGGTCACGCCGATCTTCAACCAGACGCGCGGCAGCCTGCTCTGGCCGATGCTGTTCCACTGGCAGCTCATCAACCCGTTCTGGCCGGATGCGCAGCCCTGGGACACGTGGATCCTGGTCTTCGTGGCGGTCATCGTCGTCTGGTGGCACCGTGACACCATGTTCACGCGCGAAGGCGCGGTGACCGAGGTCATGCCGGCGAGGAAGAACCCGGATCCCGGGGCGGCGGAGTAGGGGAATGCGCACCCTTCTGATTGTTGTCAGTGTGATGGGTTGTCTTGCGGCGGCTGCACCCGCGTCGGCAGGGGATGGCACCGATCTCTCGGCCGGTCTGGCAGCGACGCTCGAGGACTTCCGTGCGCGCCATGGATTCCCCGGCGCCACGGCGGCCATCGCGCTGCCCGACGGAACGCTCGTCACGGCCGCGACTGGCCTTGCCGATGTCGAGTTTGGGCGCAGGATGACGCCCGACACGCCCATGCTGGCCGCGAGCATCGGCAAGACCTTCGTCGCGGCGACGGTGCTGGCACTGGAGAGCGAGGGTCGCCTGAGCCAGGCGGACAGGCTGTCCGATCATCTCGGGGACCGCCCGTGGTTCAGCGCTCTGCCGAACGCCGACAGCATCACCATCGGGCATCTGTTGCGCCATCGTGCCGGCCTGCCGGATCACGTGCACCTGCCGGCATTCCAGGCCGCCTGGGCCCACATCGCGGCCGGCGAAGCGGCGTTCTCGCCCGAGGACCTGGTGGGTTTCGTGATCGGGCGGGAACCGTTGTTCGAGGCCGGGACCGGCTGGGCCTACAGCGACACCGGCTATGTCCTGCTGGGACTGGTGATCGAGACGGTGACGGGCCGGCGCTACCAGGAAGTCGTGCGCGAGCGTTTTTTGACACCTTTGGCGCTGACCGGCACCTTCCCCTCGGATCGCCGCAACCTCCCCGGCCTCGCCGTCGGCTATACGGTCCCCGGCAACCCCTTCGGTCTGCCCGCCCGCACCGCCGACGCCGACGGCCGGCTGCTCTGGGATCCGGCCGTGGAATGGACCGGTGGCGGGTTGGCCTCGACGTCGCTGGATCTCGCGCGCTGGGGGCACCTCCTGTTCAATGGCGAGGCGCTCGCCACCCCCTACCTCGATCGGATGCTCGACGGGGCGCCGGTGGCCCCGGATGACCCCGGCATCCTCTACGGCACCGGCGTTGCGATCTACGCCGACACCCCGCGCGGCCCGGTCTACGGCCATGGCGGCTGGATCCCGGGGTACGTCTCGAGCCTGCGCCACTATGCCGCCCATGGCATCACCGTTGCCTTCCAGATCAACACCGATGCCG
>NZ_JAWLBP010000048.1:12829-14637 GCF_041687595.1 Guyparkeria sp.
TCTACGGCCATGGCGGCTGGATCCCGGGGTACGTCTCGAGCCTGCGCCACTATGCCGCCCATGGCATCACCGTTGCCTTCCAGATCAACACCGATGCCGGCTTTCTGGACGACAAGACCGAGCTCGTCCCGGCGCTTGAGGCTGCGCTGGCCGATCTCGCCATGGGCGCAGGCCAATGATCACCCGCCGATCACTCCTTGTCGGGATGGGCGCGATCGTTCTGGCGAGCGGCGCCTGGACCGTTGGCGCGTATCGCGCGTCGATGGCAGGCGCGGAGGCGCGGCTCGCCCGGCGCAGCAGCGTCATCGATACGCACGCCGGTGCGCTCGAATACGCCGTTGCGGGGCACGGGCCGCCGCTCATGATGATCCATGGCACGGGAGGCGGCTTCGACCAGGGGCTCCTGTTCGCCCATGCCTTGCGCGAGGGTGGTTTTCGGATCGTCGCGCCGTCGCGCTTCGGCTATCTGCGCAGCGGCTTTCCCGACGATGCCTCCCCCGCTCACCAGGCCGATGTGCTGGTGGAACTGCTCGACACCCTCGGGATCCAGCGCCTTCCCGTCGTCGGCGGCTCGGCCGGTGCCCTCAGTGCGGCCGAGTTCGCCCTGCGGCATCCGGACCGGTGCTCTCGTCTTGTCCTGCTGGTGCCGGCGGCCAATCTTGCCGGCCGCGATCCGGTGGAGTTCACGATCGCGCAGAAGATGGCAGTGGATCTGGTGCTTGGCTCGGACCTGGCCTTCTGGTCGCTTTCCACCCTCGCGCCGCGGCAGATGATCCGCACGTTGCTTGCGACCGATCCCGCACTGCTCTCGCAAGTGGACCCCGAGGAGCGCCGTCGTGCCGAGCTGATTCTCAAAAGTCTCATGCCCATCGGCCGCAGGGTGGATGGCCTGCGCAACGATGCCTTCTGGGCTGGGACGCCGTCACCCACGGCCTATGAGGCGATCGAGGTTCCGACACGGATCCTCTCCTGCGAGGACGACCTTTTCGGGACCGCAGACACCGCGCGACGCCTTGCCGAGCGCATCCCGGAAGCCGCACTGACGATCTGGCCCGAGGGCGGCCATATCTGGCTCGGTCATGACACCGATGTCGCAAGGGAGATCGCCGCGTTCGTCGAGACGCGAGGCTGATCGCGAAGAAGTCGTTGCCAGTCTGACAGGGACGCCGAGATGACCTGGAAAGAAGTCGTTCGGAGTGAGTTCGGCATTACTGGCTGCCTGGAGGCTCAGGTGTTCGGCTGCGAGCCAGTGAGCGGGTTGCCATGAGTGGTGGCCGGACGCCGGTCGGCCTTGTGCGGACCCTTACCCATTGGGCGGGCTGGATCGTAGTCGTCGCGGCCGTTCTGACGGCTGTGCCGGCGTCGCATGTCTCGGCCCGGGAAGCCATCCTGCTCGAAGAACGCCTTGCGCAGACGGTACCCGAACGGATGTCCCGCGAGGGTGTGTCCGGTTTGGTGATCGTGCTCCTGCGCAACGGCACACTGGTCTGGATGGAGGCCTTCGGCATGGCCGATCCTCAGGCGGGTCGCGCGATGACGCCGGACGCGCTGTTTCGCGTCGAGTCGATCTCCAAACCCGTCACCGCCTGGGGCGCGATGCGACTCGCCGAGACTGGGCGACTCGACCTCGACGCGTCCCTGACCGAATGCCTGGCCGACTGGCAGCCGCCCGGCGGCCTGCCGCCAATCACGCCGCGCGAGCTTCTGTCCCACAGCGCCGGTATTGGCCTCGGCGATTATGCAGCGCGCTATGCCCCTGGTGCGCCGCGACCCGGGCTCACCGAGCATCTCGCCGAGGACTTTTCGAT
>NZ_JAWLBP010000049.1:0-14116 GCF_041687595.1 Guyparkeria sp.
GAGGCGAGCGCCGGGTGGATCCGGGCGCGCTCCTCGTCGGTCAGCCCGGCCTCGTCCGGCGGCGGCGCCGGGGTGTGCCAGCCCAGCGTGTCCCCGATCAGCTTGGGGATGTAGGTCAGGCCGGCGGATTCGACGAAGGTGAAGCAGGAGGCCGCCGAGAGCTTGAACTGCTTCCACGACAGGCCGTTGCCGATGCGCTGCTCGCGGCGCGCGGCCAGGTCCTGACTGTCCTCGGCGCGGTCCTCGACCGTCACGCCGGGGTTGAGCAGCACCGGGGTGTGGGTACGGCACTGGGACTCGCCCAGGCGGCTGTAGGCCAGTGGCACGCCGAAGAATCCGGCGAAGCCGATGGTCCGCGCCCCGGGCATGGCGGTCTCCAGGTGCCGGCGAAAGACCTCCGAGCGCACGTCGATGCAGAAGGCGGCCTGCACGGGCGGGCGGGCCCGGTCCGCGTCGCGACCCTCGCCGGTCTGCCGGAAATGCCGGATGACCGGATCGCGGAAGGCGATCTCGGTGGCCGTCAGCATGACCTCGTCGATCACCGCCTCGTTCTCCGCGGTGGAGATGGCCTCATGATGGCGCTCGATCTCGCGCTGCCATTCCCGGCGAACCGCCGCACTGTCGGTGGCCTTGAGCGCGAGCGCCTCCCAGACCAGGCGCACCGCGAGCAGGTCGGTGAGGTCCTGGCAGGTACCGCCGGTCAGCTCAGCGCCCCAGAGTCGGTAGCGGCAATAGGCCGCCCAGCCGTTGATGGATTTCAGCGCGGCGAACAGGTAGTCGGCGTGCACGGACTCCGGCAGTCGCAGGGTCTCGATGGCCCAGGCGATTGCCTCGACGGGATCGGTGGGGACCTCTCGCAGGTACTGGCGGGCCCTTCCCAGCCCTGCCGCCTGGGCACTGCGATCGATCAGGGTGTACTCGCGCCAGGCGGCATACAGGGAGTCGCTCTCGTGCGGAGCGCTCCAGATCGCCTGGCCGCGGTCGAAATGCGCGGCGAGGAAGTGGCTGATCTGGTCGACGACGAAGATCGAGATCGGGGCGGTGCCCGGGCGATCGAGCGCGTCGACCAGCATCGGCACCGGGGCGGCCGGCGCGCGGGGCGATTCGAGTGCAGCGATGACGGCATCCACGCCCACGGGGCGGCCCAGTTGCTCGACGGCGCGCTCGATGTGCTCGCGGGTCAGGCGACCGTCGCGCCAGCGCTCGGCGTACCACTCGTGGTCCATGACCGTGCGCTCACCGGCGATCGCGCCGAGGTAGCCGCTGGCCCGGGCGAAGGTCTGGTCGATCAGGCCAAGGTAGGGGTTGACCGCGACGAACGAATCCAGCGGCCAGAGCGGGGCGATCTTGCGACCGGCCGCCTCGGCCAGCCGGCGGACCTGCTCGAGGTCGAGCCCTGTCCCGTCGCGGGCCGCCTGGGTACGGGTCTGTTGTGCTTGCGATGCCAGGGTCATGGCAGTTCCTCCCGGTAGTGACCGGCCACTGAGATGTGCGTGTCAGGATTGCGTGGTGGAAACGGGCGTCTGCGCCTTGAACACGTCGTGCCGTGATCGGTGCTGACCGACCTTGTGCGGCCACAGGCGATGCGCGGCGCGCTCGACGAGCAGGTCGACGTACAGCCCGTTGTAGAGGTGAACGAACAGCCCCTTCCGGCCCGAGCCGTTGAACTGCTCCCGGCCGGGTCCCTGCAGCCAGGCAAGCAGCAGGAAGCTGACGGTCGTCAGGGCCAGCATGGCGCCGTAGGCCCAGGTCAGGGACGTCGGAATCGCCGCGACCGTGGGGCCGAACAGGGTGACGAACACCTCGTGCAGCGTGAAGTAAACCGCGGCCATGATGGCGGCCAGCCCGGCGGCACGAGCGATGCCCGCGCCGCTCGGCGCGATCACGATCGCCTTGAGCACCAGCTGGGCCACGGCCAGGGCGACGATTGCGACCAGGGCGATCAACGCCGGCTCGTGGCTGACCGACAGCCCCAGCGCGGCGGCCATTCCCGCCGTCAGCGCGAGGCTCGCGACGATGGTCACCGCCCAGGTGCCGAAGCCGACTCGACGACGCGCGGCGGGCTTGGGCTGGCGCAACTGGTCTGGAATGCTGCCGGCGGCCAGGAAGGCGTGCGCCTTGTAGAGCGAATGGCCGATCAGGTGCAGCAGCGCCAGCGCGAACAACCCCAGGCCCAGTTCCAGCAGCATGAAGCCCAGCTGCCCGGTGGTCGACCAGGCCAACGAGGACTTCACCGCCGTCTGGGTCAGCATGACCAGCGAGGCGATCACCAGGGTGGCCAGGCCGACGATGGCGAGCAGGAACAGCGCGCTGCCCTGGGCGAGCAGGAATTCGCTGGTGCGCAGCACGATGATCGCCCCGCTATAGACGACACCCGCATGCATCAGCGCCGAAACCGGCGTGGGCGCCTCCATGACCTGCAGAAGCCAGCCGTGGAACGGGAACTGCGCGCTCTTGAGGATCGCGGCGAGCACGATCAGGAAGGCGGCGACGTGCATCCCGGGCGGCATGCCGTCCTGCGCGCGCGCCCACTCGGCGATCACGTCGAACTGCAGGCTGCCGACCTGGTGGCCGATCAGCACGGTCGCCGCAATCAGGCAGGCATCCGCGCTGCGGCTGAACAGCGACTTCTTGTGCGTGGCCATGACCGCGCGCGGGCGGTGCGGGTAGAACAGCAGGAGCTTGTGCAGCGAGAAGCCGGTCAGGAAGATCCCGAGCGTGAACAGGGCGAGGTTGCCGGCAATCACGACCAGCAGGAAAAAGCCGGCGGTCAGCGCCAGCAGACGGAAGAAACGCGCCTGCTGCGGATCCCCGTCGAGGTACTTCTCGCTGTAGCGGGCGATCAGGGTGACGACCAGCGCGACAAGCACGGCCAGCGCCATGGTGAGCTGATCGACCTGGATCGACAGCGCCAGCGCCCCGATGTCGCCGGGCAGCGGCAGCGCGGCGATCGTCAATGACGCGCGGCTGCCGGCCAGAAAGGCGACGGTCGCGCCGATGGCCAGCCCGAGGGCGCCGATGGCCGCCCAGCGCACCCGCCGGCGGTAACGCTGCGCTGCCTCCACGCCCGCCGCCGTGGCGGGAATCGCCGCGACGAGCAGCAGCAGGGGCATCAACGCGAGCAAGGCTCCGGCAAGCGGCCAGGTGGTCAGTGTATTCATGGTCTCCCTCCGGTCAGGCTGGTGGATCGGGTCCGTTGCGCTACGGCCAACGCACCCGCCGGCAAGGTGCAAGGTAGTGACCTGCTCGATCGAGCACCAATTCGAATTGCCGAAGCAATCCATTGATTAAAGCCTATGGATTGATTTTTTTGGGGCATCCGGGGCAATCATTGGCGGTGTTTTTCCCCGCAATCGCACCCGGACCGCGCCTTGACGGCGATTGCGCGACCCATAGACGCGAGGCGATGAAAGGGATCCGTGGAGTCTATGGATAGACCCTACTCAATAGGACCGATGGGATATTTCTATGGAAGAGGCGGAATCCGCGGTCGCGATGCCCGGTCCAGCGGACGTGGCCGACGTGCGGAGCCGTGGCCCGAATCGACCTTCTTGCCGGGTTTGCATAGAATGGAATCTATGTAATTGGTGATCGGTGGCGAGAAAAGACATGATGACCGAAGACACCCGACAATCGGAGGCGCGATACCTCCTGCGACATGCCACCTTGCGGCAGATCGAGATCGTCGAGGCGGTGGCCCGGCTGGGAAGCTTCACGCGAGCGGCCGAGGAACTGTTCCTCACCCAGCCGACCGTCTCGGCGCAGGTCAAGAGCCTCTCCGAGACCGTGGGTATGCCGCTGTTCGAGCAGATCGGCCGCAAGATCTTCCTGACGGATGCTGGCAACCTGGTCGCCCGCGGCTGCCGCGACGTGATCGATGCCCTGTCGAATCTCGAGATGTCGATCAATGACCTCAAGGGCCTGAAGAAGGGCCGGCTGCGGCTGTCGGTGATCACCACCGCCAAGTACTTCGCGCCACTGGCGATGGGGGACTTCGCCAAGCAGTTCCCGGACATCGAGCTGGAACTGAAGGTCTCCAACCGCGACACGCTGCTAAAGCGCATCGAGGACAATCTCTCGGACCTCTACATCATCGGCCACGTGCCCGACAGCGGGCTCGATCTCGAGCTGATCCCCTTTGCCCCCAACCCGCTGGTGGTCATCGCGCACCGGGACCACCCGCTGGCCCGCGAGCGGCACATCCCGCTCGAGCGGATCGCGCAGGAGCCGTTCATCATGCGCGAACCCGGTTCGGGTATTCGTCACAAGGTCGAGGAGCATTTCGCCCAGCACGGGCTCAAGCCCCGGCAGCGGCTGGTCCTGGAAGGAAACGAATCGATCAAGCACGCCGTGGTAGGTCAGCTGGGCATCTCGGTCGTCTCCGAGCACGCGCTCAACCTGGAAAGCGAGGCCGGGCCACTGGTCACGCTCGACGTCGAGGGCTTCCCGCTGGAGCGATACTGGAACATCGTCTACCCTCGCGGCAAGGCGCTTTCCGTCATCGCCCGCGAATTTCTCGCCTTTCTCAAGGAGCACGGCGGGGACTATCTCAAGATCGGCTGAACCGTGGCCGGCAGGCCGAGGGCGGGACCATATGGCAGCCATAAGGGATCGCAATGCTTCCCGGCACTTGCTGATGGTAGACTCGCCGATTCACGAGGCTTCCTGATACTTCAACGCCGCTTCGCCAAGGCCCGCCCCGCATGATCGAACTCCGGACATACGTCTTCATCGACTCGCTTCAGCCCCAGGTGGCTGAATACATGGCGACAGTGTCCCAGGGTTTCCTGCCGATTCCGGGCGACGCCTGCCTGTGGGTGGAAGTCTCGCCGGGCATGGCCGTCCACCGCCTGACCGACATCGCGCTCAAGTCATCCCGGGTCCGACTGGCCCAGCAGGTGGTCGAGCGCGCCTTCGGCTCGATGGTCATCCACCACCGGGTCCAGAGCGACGTGGTCCAGGCCGGCGAGACCATTCTCGACTACCTGCGCCAGGAGCAGACCGCAAGGCAGCCGTGCGAGATCGCCTGGCAGGAGATCATCACCGGCATGACGCCGGACCACACCGTCCTGATCAACCGCCAGAACCGTCGCGGCAACATGATCCTGCCCGACCAGGCCATGTTCATCCTGGAGGTCGAACCGGCCGGCTACGTCGTCTACGCGGCCAACCAGGCCGAGAAGGCCGCCAACATCTCGCTCATCGACGTGCGCGCCGTGGGCAAGTACGGGCGCCTGACCATCGCCGGCCGCGAGGGCGACGTCGAAGAGGCCGCCCGCGCCGCCATCGCCGCGGTCAAGAACCCGGCGTACACCTAGGAGCGCACCGAGCCATGCATCGCTGCGACCTGCTCGACCAACTCGCCCGCTACCAGACACGCCACCTCGACGAGGCGGCCTTCGTCCAGCGTGCCCGGCAGTTCGTCGCCGCGCACCCGGACACCTTCTACCGCGAGCACCTCCCGGCGCACGTCTCGGCCTCCACCTGGGTGGTCAACCCGGCGCGCACCGCCGTTCTGCTGATGCACCACCGCAAGCTCGACTGCTGGCTCCAGCCCGGCGGGCATGCCGACGGCGCCACCGACATGCGCGCCGTCGCCCTCCAGGAGTGCGCCGAGGAGACCGGTGTGTCCCCCGAGCACATCCGACTGGTCCACGAGGGAATCTTCGACGTCGACATCCACTCCACCCAGGAGCCGCACCCGGACGCCCAGCCCCACGAGCACATCGACATCCGCTACCTCGTCGAGATCGACGACCGCACCCCGGTCCCCGGCAACGAGGAATCCTTCGCCCTGCACTGGATCCCCCTGCCCCTCGTCGCCCGCTACAACAACAGCCGCTCCACCTTGCGCATGGTCGACAAGACCCGTCGCATGCGCTGAAGCCAAAAACGCCTGCCACCAAAAGAAAACGGCGCGGTAGACACCGCGCCGTTTCGTCATGCCCCCATCGCCCGGCCACCGGCCGAAAGCGAATCAGCCAGCGTCGTCGGGAAACTCGCCGAGAATCAGGAACTCCACCAGCGCCTGCTGGGTGTACATGCGGGCCTCGGCCTCGTCCCAGACCACGCTCTTCGGCCCGTCGATGACGCTGGCCGAGACCTCCTCGCCCCGGTGGGCCGGCAGGCAGTGCATGAACAGGGCATCGGTGTTCGCCCGGGCCATGATCTCGTCGTTGATCTGGTAGTTCTGGAAGTCGCGCAAGCGGCGCAGGCGTTCCTCCTCCTGCCCCATCGACGCCCAGACGTCGGTGACCACGAGATCCGCGTCCTCGACTGCCGCCTCGGCGCTTTCCACCAGGCGCACGTGGTCGCCGGCCGCCTCGACCACCTCGGTTGCCGGCTCGTAGCCACTCGGCGCGGCCACGGTCAGCTCGAAGCCGAACACGCGCGCGGCGTTGATGTAGGAGTGGCACATGTTGAAGCCGTCACCCACCCAGGCGACCCGCTTGCCGGCGATCGAACCGCGGTGGCGCTGGTAGGTATACACGTCGGCCAGCAACTGGCAGGGGTGATTGAGGTCGGTGAGAGCGTTGATCACCGGCACGCGGCTGTTCGCGGCGAAGGTCTCGACCATGCCGTGGTCGTTGGCGCGGATCATGATGGCGTCGACCATCCGCGACATGACGCGCGCGGAATCCTCGATCGGCTCGCCCCGCCCGAGCTGGGTGTCACGCGGCGACAGGAAGATCGCCGAACCGCCGAGCTGGGCCATGCCCGACTCGAACGACAGACGCGTACGGGTGGAAGCCTTCTCGAAGATCATGCCCAGCACGCGGCGCTCGAGCGTGTTGGGACGCTCGCCGCGCTCGCGGGCGGCCTGGATCTGGCCGGCGCGTTCGAACAGGGCGCGGTACTCGTCGATGGTGAGATCGAACAGGCTGAGAAAGTGACGTGTCGACATGGGTCTCGCTTTCCATTGGCGGCCGGGCCCGCTAGGGTCCTAGCCGGATTTATTCGGCGGGCTCGGTCGTGTCGAGCCAGTTTCGCACCAGGGCGACCAGGCGATCGGCGATCAGGTCGGCCTGCGAGGCACTCAGGATCAACGGCGGCAGCAGGCGGATCACCGACCCGGCCGTCACGTTGATCAGCAGGTTCTCGGACAGGGCACGGCCCACCAGCTCCCCGCAGGGGCGGTCGAGCTCGATGCCCACCATCAGGCCGCGTCCGCGCACGTCGCGGCAAGCGGGCACGTCGGCCAGGCCCGCCGAGATGCGCTCGACCAGCTGGTTGCCCAGCGACTGGGCCCGGGTGACCAGGCCGTCGCGCTCGATCACGTCGAGCACGGTGCAGGCTACCCGGCAGACCAGCGGATTGCCGCCGAAGGTCGAGCCGTGACTGCCCGGCCCGAACAGCTCGGTGGCCCGACCGGCGGTCAGGCAGGCACCGATGGGTACGCCGTTGCCCAGTCCCTTGGCCAGAGTCATGACGTCCGGGAGCACCTCCTCGTGCTGGAAGCCGAACCACCGTCCGGTACGGCCGATGCCGGTCTGCACCTCGTCCACCATCATCAGCCAGTCGTGCTGGTCGCAGATCTGGCGCACGGCGGCGAGATAGCCCTCGGGGGCCGGGCGGACACCACCCTCGCCCTGCACCGGTTCGAGCAGTACCGCGACGATCTGCTCGTCGGAGGCCGCCTGCCTCAGGGCTTCGGCATCACCGAATGGCAAACGGACGAAACCGTCGAGCAGCGGCTCGAAGCCCTTCTGGATGGCGGCATTGCCGGTGGCGGCGAGTGCGGCCAGGGTACGACCGTGGAAGCTGTGTTCCATCACGGCGATCTTCGGCGTGGCCACCTGCCGGCGACGGCCGTGCAGGCGGGCGAGCTTGATCGCCGCCTCGTTGGCCTCGGTGCCGGAGTTGGCGAAGAAGACCTTCTGCATGCCCGACAGCGAGGCGAGCCGCTCGCCGAGGCGCTCCTGCCAGGGAATGCCGTAGAGGTTCGAGGTATGGATGAGCGTCTTCGCCTGATCGCAGACCGCCTCGGCGACGTCCGGCTGGGCATGACCGAGACCGGTCACCGCGATGCCGCTGATGGCGTCCAGGTACTGCAAGCCGGCCTCGTCCCAGAGGTAGGGGCCTTCCCCACGGACGAAGCGAACCGGCTGGCGATTGTAGGTTGGCAACAGAAATTCGCTCACGGCATTCCTCGACGATCCCATTCCCGACGTTTGGAATGTGTCAAAACCAAAAAGCGCGCTCCCCTGCGGACGAGCGCGTTTGTTTATCTATTCGTTACGTGATTTCTTGCCGGGGCCGGACGAGGCCGCCCCCTCACACCGGCCGGTGGGCCGGAAACGCAAGCGCTTGAGGATAGCACGTTTTCCATCCACCCCGTAGCCTCCCCGGCACGGGGGGCTTCCCGTGCTAGTCTTGCGCCTGTTTCAGCACCCCTCAATGCCAGGCTTGCCCCCGACCATGACCGCCGACCACCCGCATCTCAGGATCCTCGCTCCCCGCTGGCTCATCCCCATCGCCCCGCAGGACCTCGTGCTCGAAGACCATGCCGTGGTGATCCGCGACGGCGAGATCGATGCCATCCTGCCCCGAGACGAGGCGCGCGCCCGCTTCGAGACGGCGGAGTGGACCGATCTGCCGGAACACGCGCTCATTCCGGGCCTGGTCAACGGACACACCCACGCAGCGATGACCCTGATGCGGGGGATTGCCGGTGACCTTCCCCTGATGACCTGGCTCGAGGATCACATCTGGCCGGTGGAAGGACAGATGCTGGGCATGGATTTCGTCCGCGACGGCACCATGCTCGCCGCGCTGGAGATGCTGCGCGGCGGCACCACCTGCATGGCCGACATGTACTTCTTCCCCGAGGCGGCGATCGAGGCCACCCTGGAGGCCGGCCTGCGCGGGGTGTTCGGCATCGTGGTGATCGACGCGCCCAACCCCTGGGCCGCCAGCCCGAACGAGGCGCTGTCGAAGGGCATCGACCTGATCGATCAATGGCGCGACCACCCGCACGTGGAGTTCGCGCTGGCCCCGCATGCGCCCTACACGGTCGGCGACGCGGCCCTCAAGCGCGTGCGGACGCTGAGCGACCAGCTCGACCTTCCGGTTCACATGCACGTCCACGAGACGGCCCACGAAGTGGAACAGGCCATCGCCGCGTCGGGGGAGCGCCCCCTTGCCCGGCTCGACCGGCTCGGGCTGGTCAACGAGCACTTGGTGGCCGTGCACATGACGCAACTCGAGGAGACGGAAATCCGCCAGATCGCCCGCGCCGGAACGCACGTGCTCCACTCGCCGCAGTCGAACCTCAAGCTCGCCTCGGGGTTCTGCCCGGTGGCCCGTCTGCTCGACGCCGGCGTGAACGTCGGGCTCGGCACCGACGGCGCGGCGAGCAACAATGACCTGGACATGTTCGACGAGATGCGCACCGCCGCACTGATCGCCAAGCCGCTGGCGGAGGACGCCTCCGTGGTCAGTGCCCACGAGGCGCTGCACATGGCCACCCTGGGCAGCGCCCGTGCGTTCGGACTCGACGACCGCATCGGCTCGATCGAGCCCGGCAAGCGCGCCGATCTCGTCGCCGTGAACCTGGACGAGCCGGAAACACAGCCCGTCTACGATCCCGTCACCACGTTGGTCTACAGCACCTCGCGCCGGCAGGTCAGTCACGTCTGGGTCGACGGCAAGCCCCTGCTCAGCGGCGGGCGGTTGCGCCACCTCGATACGCGCGCGATCATCGAGCGAGCCCGAACCTGGCACGACCCGATCGTCAGGGCCCGGACGAACCGGTAATGCACCCGCGGGAGCACCAGGCAATGAACAGCCGTACGACATCACAGGACACCTCGGCCTCCAGTGCCTCGCCCGAGGAACTTGACCACTTCAACCGGCTTGCCCGGCAATGGTGGGACAGCGACGGCCCGTTCGCCTCGCTGCATGCCATCAACCCCCTGCGCATGGCCTTCATCGAACAGCACAGCGACCCCGGCGACCAGGCGGTGCTCGACGTTGGTTGCGGGGGCGGGATACTCGCCGAATCGCTGGGGCGCAGCGGGGCGAGGGTCACGGCCCTCGACCTCGCCGAGGACGTGATAGCCGTCGCGCGCGAGCACGCCCCGGATTACCTGGACATCGACTACCGGGTCGCGGACGTCACCCGTTTCGCCACGGAACACGCCGGAGAGTTCGACGTGGTCACCTGCATGGAGATGCTCGAGCACGTCGACCAGCCCCAGGCGATCATCGACGCCCTCTCCAGGGCCGTGCGGCCCGGCGGGCACGTCTTCCTCTCCACGCTCAACCGCAACGCCAAGTCCTGGCTGCTGGGCATCGTGGCGGCGGAATACATCCTCGGCATGGTGCCGAAGGGGACGCACGACCACCGGCAGTTCATCCGACCGGGCGAACTGGCCCGCATGGGCCGGCACGCCGGCTTGCGCCCGATTGCCTCGACGGGCATTGTCTACAACCCGCTGACCCGCGAGTTTTCGCTGAACGATCGCGACCTCGACGTGAACTACCTGATGGCCTTCGTGAAGGATTCATAATGTCGATGCCGACCCTCGCCACGCCACAAGCCATCCTGTTCGACCTCGACGGCACGCTCCTCGACACCGCGCCCGACATGGCCGCGGCGCTCAACCGCCTGCGCGTGGAAGAGGGGCTCGAGCCGATGCCGCCGACCGAGATCCGTCCGCACGTCTCCAACGGGGCACGCGGCCTGCTGGCGATCGGCATGAGCATCACGCCCGACCACGAACGCTACGATGCCCTGCGCGAGCGCTTTTTGGCCCTGTACGCGGAGAACCTCGCCGTCCATACCCGGTTGTTTCCTGGCCTGGACCGGCTGGTGGAAGCGCTCGACGCCCGCGCCCTGCCCTGGGGCGTGGTGACCAACAAGCCCGGCGGCCTGACTCGGCGGCTTCTCGAGGCACTGGTGCTCAACCCGGCGGTGGTGGTCTGCGGCGACGACCTCAACCGCGCCAAGCCCCACCCCGACCCGCTGCTGTACGCCGCGGGCAAGTTGCGCCTCGCCCCGGACAGCATCTGGTACATCGGCGACCACGAGCGGGACATCATCGCCGGCAACGCCGCCCACATGCCGACGGTCGCCGGTCGCTGGGGATACCTCGACGGCGAGCGTCCCATCGAGGAGTGGGGTGCGACCGTGGTGATCGACCATCCGACACAGATCGCCGAACTGCTGGACGGTGCCAGCCGGTCGGCAGCGACGGCCTGAGACATCGCACCATGCCCACGCAAGTTCACCGTCTGCTGACCTGGCTGCCGCGGGCCTCCCTCCCGGCCCGCGAGCTGCGCCCGTCGATCCAGCCGGCGTCACTGGCCGACCTGATCGCCCACTACCGCGACCGACTGCCGGCCCTGCGCCCGAGCTTCTTCGACCGGCTCGACCGGACGGCACAGGCACGCATCGACGGCCTGATCACCGCTGCCCTGCTGGTCGACGGCTGGCTTGAGGCACCGGCGGATCGCCGCAAGGGCCACCCCATGCGCCTGCCGAGCGACGAGCTGGCCGACTGCCGGGTCGAGGAGGACCACTTCGTGGAAAAGCGGGTGGACTTCGCCTTCCGACGCTTCAACGAACGCTTCGCCGGGCAGATCCGCCGCGTGCTCCAGGGCGCCGCCCCCCTGGGCCGCCCCTGGTTCGGCGGCTTTCGCTACCGGCTGGCCATCGCCCGCATCGAGCAGATCCTGCGTGAACGCCAGGTCGACCCGGCCCTGTGGTTCGAGGAGCGCCCTGCCCGCTCGGCGGTAACCCAGCTGGTCGCCACCGCCCGCATCACCTGGCGGGTGCTGACCGGGCGCGGCTGACCGCCCGGAACGCCCATCCTCGCCCCGCCCGATCCGGGCAATCCTGATATCATGCCCGGCATGAACGCCACCGCTTCCGGAACCCCGGCGCGGCCGGCCGATACTCACCTGCCCGACGCCGAGTGCGAGCGCCTGGCCAGGCCCGTCGGCAGCCCCTTCCGCCTCGCCAGTCTCAAGCTCCCGCCGGTCCGCCAGCGGGCCGTTACCGCCCTGCGTGCCCTGGATGTCTCGCTCGCCGAGATCAGCGAGACCATCAGCGAGCCGCAGGTGGCCATGTCGAAGCTCGACTGGTGGCGCCAGGCGCTTCTGGACATGACCGAGGGGCGGGCGGAACACCCCGTGGTCCGGTCCCTGCTGGCCGCCCTCGACGAGCTCGGATACGCGGAAGAGGTCCGGTCGGCCGACTCCTTCTTCGTCGCGCGTCTCGAGGAACGGCTCGGGGCCACCCGCGTCGAACTCGAGTACGAGGGCTTCGCCGCCGAGGACGATCTGCGATCGTTTCTCGACGCCCGCTACGGCAGTCTCTTCTCGCTCTATGCCCGCCTGCTGGAGGCCGACGAAGACGCCACGCGGGCCGCGCAGACCCTCGGCCGCTGGCACGGGCGGCTGGAACGCGCCCGGCTGCTCGGTCGTCATGCGCGGGCCGGGCGGGTCTACCTGCCGGCCGATCAGCTCGCCGCACACGGACTGGACGAAGCCGACCTGTACCGGCCACAGGCCCGGGCCGAGCGCGAGCGGCTGTTCGCCGAGGAGCTCGAACGCATCCGTGCCGGGATCGAGGGGTGGGAAGGCAGCCGCCCACCGCGGCTGTTCCGCATCCTGCGAGCGATCGACCGCGAGCATCTGCGCCTGATGCAGGCCGACCCGGGCGCCATCACCGAGGCGCGGGTCGAGATCAGCCCGCTGCGCCAGTGGTGGCTAGCCTGGCGGGCTTCCTGGTAGCCGCCCGAACCAACTGCCGAGACGACAGGACCGCCGATGACATCTTCACCGACACCCGACACGCGCTTCGCCGGCCAGATCGTGCTGGTCAATGGCGCGACCGGCGCACTGGGCACCGCCACCGCGCAGACGCTGGCCGCCCGCGGGGCAACCCTCATCCTGCTGGGACGGAAGCTCGACGCGCTCGAGCGACTGGCCGACGACATCGTTGAGCGCGTGTTGCCGGACGTGCCAGAGGCCGCGCGCGGCGAACCCCCGCTGATCCAGCCGGTGGACTTTTCCGGGGCTGCCCCGGAAGACTACGAAACCCTGGCCTCGGGTATCGAGGCCGAGTTCGGTCGGCTGGACCTGCTGGTGCACGCCATGGGAACCGCCGGCGAACCCGCCCCGCTGGCCCAGTCGGACCTGATGAAGTTCCAGGAAAGCCTGCACGTGAACCTGACCGCCCCGTTCGCCCTGACCCGGAACGTCTGGTCACTGCTGGAAAAGGCTGCCAGCCCGAAGGTGCTGTTCTACACCGATCGCGGCACCGAGGCCTTCGGCAATGCCTACACCATCGCCCACGCCGGGCTGGTCCAGATGATCCGCCAGTGGGCCGCGGAGGCACCGGGCACGTGGATCACCGGCTTCGATCCCGGCCCGGTCAACAGCCGCATGCGCCATGCCCGCTTTCCCGGCGAGACGGTGGAAGACCGACAGTCGCCCTGCTCGGTGATGCCCGAACTGCTCGACTGGCTGAAAAGCGGCGAATCCGGCGAGATCAAGCGCCTCTAGAGAAGTTCTGCACGCCCATGGGCACACCGGTCCTGGAGCGGGCAATCCGCGCAGGTCGGCTTGACCCGGCAATGGGCCTTGGCGTGTTCCACGATCAGTCCGTGCCACGCGGCCAGACGCTCGGCGGTGGCGTCCACGGTGTTGGCCAGCAGGCGCGCGGCCAACTCGTCGTAGGGCAGGGCCGCCAGTTGTTCCTCGAACCCCAGACGCCCGATCAGCCGTCGGGTGTAGGCATCGATCACCCAAACAGGGCGGGCGAAGCCGTAGAGCAGGATGTCGTCCGCGGTCTCCCTGCCCACCCCGTGAATGCCGAGCAGCCAGCCCCTGAGCGTTGCCGTATCCCAGTCGGCGAGCGCCGGATAGCCACCCGCCTCTTCCCACGCCGTCGCTAGCGCCTTCAGCCGGCCGGTCTTGATGCGATAGAAGCCCGACGGGCGGATCAGCTCGGCCAGCGTTTCGTCGGGCAGCGCGCGGACGACGGCCGCGTCCAGGGCCTGATCCCGCTCGAGATTGGCCATTGCCCGCTCGACATTGCGCCAGTTGGTGTTCTGGGTCAGCACCGCGCCGACGGCGATCTCGAAGGCGCGGGCAGCCGGCGTGCGAG
>NZ_JAWLBP010000050.1:0-14016 GCF_041687595.1 Guyparkeria sp.
CTGTACCGCGAACGCATCCCGCGGCTCGAGGTCACCCATCTCTCCGTGGAGGAGATCGCCAGCCGGGTACGTGCACAGCTGGGGTGACATATCTGCACCATTACGGTGCGCATCTATGCACCATGATGGTGCCCGCGTCGAACAAATGAATATGGCCGGAGCGCCACCGGCCAGGAATGCCCTGGCCCGTTTTCTGCTTCCGCAGACGGCATGATCCAGGCGCCTTCCTGCCAGAGCCCGGCCACTGCGGACGCACACCCGTCCCCCGAACCGCGTGCCGACGGCTGGCGGGCGCGTCTGGAACTGGGGTTCGAGTCCGGCTCCTGCCGGACCGTGCTGCGGCACCGGCGTCATTACGGGCCCCTGCGGGTGCAACGCACATTTCATCCCGAGGGCGACCCCTGCCACAGCTATCTGCTGCACCCGCCCGGGGGCGTGGTCGGAGGCGACACCATCGAGATCGACGTGGGGAGCGCGGCGGGTGCGCATGCACTGATCACCACCCCTGCAGCAGGCAAGTTCTACCGCTCGGCCGGGGAGACGGCGCGCCAGCGCCAGCACTTCCGTGTCGGCGACGGCGCCGCACTCGAGTGGCTGCCGGCCCTGAACATCCTTCATGCGGGGGCCCGGGCCGCCCTGCACAGCCGCTTCGACATTGCGCCGGGAGGACGGCTGCTCGCCTGGGATCTGCTGGGCCTCGGGCGGCCGGGCAGCGGCGATCACTTCGAGCAAGGCTCCTGCGATCTCGCGCTGGAGGTGGACGCCGGGGAACGCAGGCTCCTCCGTGAACGCCTGCACCTGGAAGGAGGCGGGGCCCTGCTGCAGGCCCCCTGGGGCCTGCAGGGCAGGCGTTATCTGGCGACACTGATCGCCTCGCCGGGTACCGGCGAGATGCTCGACGCGTTGCGCGACCAGGCGGCCGGTGATCGCACGGATCCGGTGATGGGCTGCACGCTGCTGGGGGGGGCTGCCATAGCAGATGTGCAGGAGGGCGGCCTGTTGGCCTGCCGCTGGCTCGCACATTCCGGCGAGGCCCTGTGGGAGGCGATGATTCGGGCATGGTTTCTGCTTAGGCCCCTGGTCATGGGCCGCCCCGCATCTGCCCCGCGCATCTGGTCCACCTGAACACCGGAGTTCCGGCATGGAATTGAGCCCGAGGGAAAAAGACAAGCTGCTGCTCTTTACCGCGGCGCTGGTCGCCGAACGCCGGCGCGACCGGGGGCTGAAGCTCAACTATCCCGAGTCTATCGCGCTGATCTCGGCCGCGATCCTCGAAGGTGCGCGCGACGGCCGCACGGTCGCGGAGCTGATGGCGCTCGGGGGCGAGGTGCTGACCCGTCAGGAGGTGATGGAGGGCGTGCCGGAGATGATCCCGGAGGTTCAGGTCGAGGCCACCTTCCCGGACGGCACCAAGCTGGTCACGGTCCATGAGCCGATTCGCTGATCTCGGGGTGCCTGCGTGTCTGCGTGTGGGGGGCGAGCCCGGCCCTCACCCCCGGCCCCGTTACTCCGGGCATCCTGCCCTCCGCCCTTCGGGCCCGCCCGGGGGCGGTTCGAGTCGCTCCCGGCGGATTTGTCCGCGAGCGGGAGCGGGGAGAGTGCGTGACCTTCCCACTAAAGGGTTCGAGCCGGGTGATGCATCAGCGGGTGTCGGCCGCATGGATGCGGCCGTCAAACCTACAGGGATGTATTCACGGCGTCCCGCTGATGCATCACCCGGCTCGAACCCCGTGCACGGCGGTTGCGATTCGAAGACGAGGAGAACGGCGCCATGACACCCGGTGAGTACCTGCTCGAAGAGGGCGAGATCGAACTGAACGAAGGGCGTCCGACGGCCACGCTGGCGGTGACGAATACCGGGGACCGCCCGGTACAGGTCGGTTCGCACTATCACTTCCAGGAGGTGAACGGTGCGCTGGACTTCGACCGCGGCGCGGCGCGCGGCTTCCGGCTGGACATCCCGGCGGGCACCGCGGTGCGCTTCGAGCCGGGCCAGACGCGCACGGTGGCACTGGTGGCCTATGCGGGCGAGCGGCGGATCTACGGCTTTCAGGGGCAGGTGATGGGCGCGCTGGGCAAGGAGCAGGAACGATGAGCATCAGGATTCCGCGGGTCGCCTATGCGGACATGTACGGCCCGACCGTGGGTGACCGCGTACGGCTGGCCGATACCGAGCTGTTCGTGCGCGTGGAGCAGGACCACACGATCTACGGCGACGAGGTGAAGTTCGGCGGCGGCAAGGTGATCCGCGACGGCATGGGGCAGAGCCAGCGGCTCGGTACGCAGGTCGCGGATACCGTGATCACCAACGCGCTGATCATCGACCACTGGGGCATCGTGAAGGCGGACATCGGCATCAAGGGCGGGCGCATACAGGCGATCGGTAAGGCCGGCAATCCCGACACCCAGCCCGGTGTGAACATCGTGATCGGCCCTGGCACCGAGGCCATCGCCGGCGAGGGCATGATCGTGACCGCGGGTGGCATCGATCCGCACATCCACTTCATCTGCCCGCAGCAGATCGAGGAAGCACTGATGAGCGGGATCACCACGATGCTCGGCGGCGGCACCGGTCCCGCGACCGGCACCAACGCCACCACCTGCACGCCCGGTGTCTGGCACATCCAGCGCATGTTCGAGGCCGGTGATGCCTTCCCGATGAACCTCGGATTCCTGGCCAAGGGTAACGCCAGCCTGCCCGACGCCCTGCGCGAGCAGGTCGAAGCCGGTGCCCTGGGGCTGAAGCTGCACGAAGACTGGGGAACGACCCCGGCGGCCATCGACAACTGTCTGAGCGTTGCCGAAGAGTACGACGTGCAGGTCGCCATCCACACCGATACCCTGAACGAGTCGGGGTTCGTCGAGAACACCCTGGCGGCGATGAAGGACCGCACCATCCACACCTACCACACCGAAGGCGCGGGCGGCGGCCACGCACCGGACATCATCAAGGCCTGCGGGCTGCCCAACGTGCTGCCATCCTCCACGAATCCCACGCGCCCCTATACGGTCAACACCGTCGACGAGCACCTTGACATGCTGATGGTCTGCCATCACCTGGACCCCGCGATACCCGAGGACGTGGCCTTCGCCGAATCCCGGATCCGGCGGGAGACCATCGCCGCCGAGGACATCCTGCACGACATGGGCGCGTTCTCGATGATCGCCTCCGATTCCCAGGCCATGGGGCGTGTCGGCGAGGTGATCCTGCGCACCTGGCAGACCGCCCACAAGATGAAGGTTCAGCGCGGGACGCTGCCGGGCGACGACCCGGGCGCGGACAACCTGCGGGTGCGGCGCTACATTGCCAAGTACACCATCAACCCGGCGCTGACCCACGGCATCGCCCACGAGGTCGGCAGTATCGAGCCGGGCAAGCTGGCCGATCTGTGCCTGTGGAGTCCGGCATTCTTCGGCGTGAAGCCGGCCATGATCCTGAAGGGCGGGATGATCGCGGCCGCTCCGATGGGTGATCCCAACGCGTCGATCCCCACGCCACAGCCGGTCCACTACCGCCCGATGTTCGGCAGCTACGGCGGAGCGATCGGCAGTACTTCCGTGACCTTCATGTCCGCGGCGGCGCTGGCCTCTGGCGTCGCGGGGTGCCTCGGGCTGAGCCATCGCCCGGTGGTGGTGAGAGGCTGCCGCTCGGTGCGCAAGCAGCACATGGTGCTGAATGACT
Source organism: Guyparkeria sp. (assembly GCF_041687595.1). NCBI lineage: Bacteria > Pseudomonadati > Pseudomonadota > Gammaproteobacteria > Chromatiales > Thioalkalibacteraceae > Guyparkeria > Guyparkeria sp. Next base: position 3,683 of record NZ_JAWLBP010000050.1, read on the forward strand.
GGATGCCGAATATCGAGGTGGATCCGGAGACCTACGAGGTGCGTGCCGATGGCGAACTGCTGACCTGCGAGCCCGCCGCGGAGGTCGCGATGGGTCAGCGCTACTTCCTGTTCTGATGTCGATGCTCAGGCTGGATCGCCGGTGTTCCGCCCCCTCCTCCGAAACCGTTTCGGTGGCGCTCAGCCTGCCGTTCGAGACCCGGCAGCGGAGCCGCTTCCGGGCGGTGCTCGACGACGGGACCGAAGTGGCCGTGATGCTGCAGCGCGGCCAGATCCTGCGTCACGGCGAATACCTGTGCGGTCCCGCCGCCCCGGTGGTGCGCGTGGCGGCGGCTCCGGAGCTGGTCAGCGAAGTGCGATCCCCCGACCTGCTGCTGCTGATGCGGGCCAGCTATCATCTCGGCAACCGCCACGTGCCGCTGGAATTGGCACGGGGCTCGCTGCGATACCTACACGATCACGTGCTGGATGACATGGTCCGCGGCCTCGGGCTGACCGTGACCGAGGCCCGGCTGCCCTTCGAACCCGAAGCAGGGGCCTATGCCGGTGGCGGGCACGCACACGCGCATGGACACCATCATCATCACCACGCCCACTGAGGCTGCGCATCCGCACGACGGGCGCACGGACCTGCGGACTGCACGACGGCGCCTGTGGCAGCTGATCAGCCCGACCCTTCCGGTAGGGGCGTACAGCTACTCCACCGGGCTCGAATACGCGGTGGAGGCGGGCTGGGTGACCGATGCCGATGTGGCACGGGACTGGATCAGCGCGCAGCTGCTGCACCTGCACGCGCGGGTCGACCTGCCGGCACTGACGCGACTGTATGCGGCGTGGGAGGCGGACGACGTCTCCGTGGTCGAGGGCTGGAACGACTGGCTTCGTGCCAGCCGCGAGACAGCGGAGCTGCGCGCGCAGGACCTGAGCCAGGGCCGGGCGCTGGCCCGCCTGCTGACGGATCTCGACGTGCCGCGCGCTGCGCCCTGGGCGCGACGCGATGACGCCTGCTGGGCCACGCTGTTCGCGCTCGCCGCAGTCGAGTGGCAGATACCGCTGGACGAGGTGATGGACGGCTACCTGTGGTCGTGGTGCGAGAATCAGGTCGCGGCAGCGGTGAAGCTGGTGCCGCTCGGTCAGACCGAAGGGCAGCGCCTGCTGGCTCATCTGTCCGGTTGTCTTTCCGGGGCTACCGAACTCGCGCAGGATCTCGAGGACGAGGATCTCGGCGGCAGCCTGCCCGGCGTGACGCTGGCCTCGATGCTGCATGAAACGCAGTACAGTCGATTGTTCCGAAGCTAACGGGAGAGAGGATCCGGATGACATCACAGGCGCTCAGAGTCGGGGTCGGCGGCCCGGTGGGCTCGGGCAAGACCGCACTGGTCGAGGCCCTGTGCCACAGGCTCCGCGATCGCTATCAGCTCGCGGTGGTCACCAACGACATCTACACTCGAGAGGATGCCGAATTCCTGACCCGGCGCGCGGCGCTGGATCCCGGTCGCATCATCGGGGTCGAGACTGGCGGGTGTCCGCACACCGCGATTCGCGAGGATGCGTCGATGAACCTCGCCGCCGTGGACGACCTCGAGCAGCGCCTCCCGGGCCTCGAGCTGATCTTCGTGGAGAGCGGGGGCGACAACCTCTCCGCCACCTTCAGCCCCGAGCTCTCCGATCTCACGCTGTACGTGATCGACGTTTGCGCCGGCGACAAGATCCCGCGCAAGGGCGGTCCCGGCATCACCCGCTCCGACCTGCTGTTGATCAACAAGATCGATCTCGCCGACGGGGTTGGCGCATCGCTGGAGGTGATGGAGCGGGACAGCCGCCGCATGCGCGGCGAGCGCCCCTTCGTGTTCACGAACCTGCAGACCGGACAGGGGCTGGAGGAAGTCGTCACCTTCCTGGAGCGCGAGGGGCTGTTCAGGTGAACAGGCTCAGGCCTGTATGGGCGCCGTCGGTGGGAAGTGCTTGCCGAGGGTGTGTGGGCAACTTATGATCGAAAGAGCGGCCACTTGAAGCGGTGTCGCAGCGACTGTAGCAGGCTAACCCAGGGGGAATACCGGATGGCCAAAGAACCGAAGAAGGTAACAAAGCCCGCGGCGGCGCCCGCGGCCGCACCAACGAAAAAGCCCGCCCCGACAAGTAAGGCTCCAGCGGCCAAGTCTGCAAAGCCTGCCGCGACGTCCGCGAAGAAGCCTGCGGCGAAGCCCGCGGCTCCGAGGAAGGCGGCCGGAACCACAAAGGCCCCGGCAGCCTCGCGTACCCGCAAGGCTGCAGCAAAGCCCGCGGTCACGCCGGAACAGCGCTACCGGATGATCCAGGACGCGGCCTACTACATCGCCGAGAGGCACGGCTTCACCGGCGACAACCACGCCTTCTGGCTGCAGGCCGAGCAGGAAATCGACTCCCAGCTCGCGGCAAAGTGACCGCAAAGGGAAGAGGGATCAGGCGCGGCCCGTGGCGCCTGCGCCCGACCGTCACGGTCTGACCCGAAAGTGACGGTCGGATCCGGGCGGTGTGCGGGAGTGCTGTGCGAGGCCTGACCCCGTCGCCCGAGCGGGAAGCCGGAATGGAGCCGGGGAAGTGGCGAAAGGCCCGTCAGACCCCGAAGGGATAGGTCTCGGGGAGACGGTCGGGCTCCCAGGCAGGGGTGAGATCAAGGGGCTGCAGCGCCTGGGTGCGATCGATGTGCACCACGCCATCGAACTGCTCGGCGACGCGGGCCTGGAAGTAATGGCTCGCCATCTCGGTCCGGGGTCGGTAGATCACGCCGATTGCGCGCTCGTACAGCGGCCGGCTCAGCGGTCCATCGGTCTCGATGCCGCGCATTGGCAGAAAGAAGTCACCGCCCACCTGATGGAAGAGCTGCTCCACGCTGCCTTCGATCGCCGGCCGAACCGATTTCAATTCGACCGGCGCATCCCAGTCCGATGCCGCGGCCACCGTGCCTTCAAACGTGGTGAAGCCGATCAGCACGGCGTCGCTCCCGACCGTCTCGCGGATCATCTGCCCCACATTCAGCTCGCCACGGGTGCCCATGCTGGTCGCTCGGGCATCGCCGATGTGCGAGTTGTGTTCCCAGACAACGATCCGGCCGGCCCGGCCCTGTTCGCGCAGGTGCCGACGCAGCTCGGTCAGTGTCTTGCTCATGTGGCGGTCGCGCAGGTTCCAGGTGTTCCTGCGACCGGTGAACATCGCGCGGTAGTATTCTTCCGCGTTGGCAACGACCTGGGCATTCTGTTCAGCGAAGAACTGCTCATCGCTTGCCAGCAGCCCATCGCGCCGCAGGTATTCCGTCGCTCCCTGCTCGAGTTCCATCAACTGCCGGACGGCCTGTTCACTGCAGTCCTCGCGCAGGCCGAGTCCTGCCTGGTAGCCATAGTCCTGCGGGTTTCCCAGCGAATGGTCAAAGCAGCCGTATCGTGCTCGGGCACGACGGCCGGCCTCGGGGTCGACCTCGTCGAGATAGTGGATGACCGCGTCCGCCGAGCGGTAGAGGCTGTACAGATCCAGGCCATAGAAACCCGCGCGGTCGGCCGCGCCGCGCGGTTTGTTGAAGGCCGCCAGCCACTCCACGAAGTCCACGACGACGGTGTTCCGCCACATCCACTGGGGGAAGCGCTGGAAGCTGGCCAGGGCCTCGATCGCGGAATCGTCTTCTCCCTGGCCGCGCACGTACCGATTGACACGATAGGCGTCCGGCCAGTCGGCCTCGACGGCGACGGCGTCAAACCCCTTCTCTTCAATCAGCCGCCGGGTGATGTGCGCGCGGATATCATAAAACTCATGCGAGCCGTGCGATGCCTCTCCCAGAAGCACCAGCGACGCATCGCCGATCGTCTCGAAGACCGCGTCCAGCGACGAAGGCCCGTGACTCAGTTGTGTGGCGTGTTCGCGGAGGCCCTGGGCATCCGCGCGATGAACGCGAGTCATGGTGACTCCTTTTCTCCGTGAAGGGTATTGCAACCCTGCAGACTGCTGCGCCAGATGCGCCGGCGCCGTGTTGGGCAAGTTTGAAATAGGGGTGGCTATCCCTGCAGTTGCCCGCCTTGATCTGACGGATCGGGCTGTGTTCCTTAGTTACCGAACTTCCCGCATGGCCCACTAGCCTCGTTCGCGCGCACGGAAACGAACCGGCTGCTTCCTCAAACCCTAGGAAGCCCTGGCGCCTGAAGAAAGGGGTAGTAATACCAACGCGGGTCAGTACGCCCCCGCCCACGCAAGCGGGGGCAGGGGGTCATCCTCGGGTGGCCTGCTCCAGGCCGGCCAACGGGCGTCACACGCTCAGGTGTTCGTTGACCAGTTCGTCGGTGAGGGCGTCGATGGGGCCGTGGGCGACGACGGAGCCCCTTTCCATGATGTGGAAGTCGTCGGCGACGCGGCGGGCGAAGGGGAGTTTCTGTTCCACCAGTAGCACTGACAGCCCCATCTCGGTATTCAGCTGACGGATCACGTCGCCGATCTGGCGCACGATGTTGGGCTGGATACCCTCGCCGGGCTCGTCGAGGATCAGCACCCGGGGGTCCAGGACCAGCGCGCGGGCGACCGCGAGCTGCTGCTGCTGGCCGCCGGACAGGTCGCCACCGCGGCGCCGGCGCATCTCCTTCAGCACCGGGAACAGCTGGTAGACCGAGCCCGGGATCTGTCGCGCACGGTCCGCGCGCGAGGAGAGCGGTACCCGCAGGTTCTCCTCGACGGTGAGCTCCGGAAAGATCTCGCGGCCCTGTGGCACGTAACCGATGCCGCCTCGGGCGCGGGCGTCCGGCGACAGGCGGGTGATGTCGCGATCCCCGAGCAGGATTCGGCCGCTGCGCACCGGCAGCAGGCCCATGATGCACTTCAGCAGCGTGGTCTTGCCGACGCCGTTGCGGCCCATTACGCAGGTGCAGCGGCCGGGCTCGGCCCGCAGCTCCAGGTCCCTCAGGATGTGGCTCTGGCGATAGTACTGGTTCAGTCCGCTGACCTGGATCATTCCTCCTCTCCGAGGTAGACCTCGACCACGCCCGGGTCGGCCTGTATCTGGTTCATGCTGCCTTCGGCGAGGACGCTGCCCTGGTGCAGCACCGTGACGCGCCGGGCGATCGACCGCACGAAGGCCATGTCGTGTTCCACCACGATCACCGTGTGGTCCCCGGCCAGCGAGGTCAAAAGCTCGGCGGTGCGCTCGGTCTCGTTCCCGGTCATTCCGGCGACGGGCTCGTCCACCAGCAGCACGCGCGGGTTTTGCATCAGCAGCATGCCGATCTCGAGCCACTGCTTCTGTCCGTGGGAGAGGGCGCCGGCGGCCGTGCGGCGCTGATCCTGCATGCCGATGGTGACCAGCACTTCGTCGATGCGGCGGGCCTGGGCCGGGTCCACCTTTGCAAAGAGGGTCTTCCACGTGCCCTTGCTGGAGGCGAGGGACAGCTCGATGTTCTCCAGGACGGTCAGGGCCTCGAAGACGGTCGGTTTCTGAAACTTGCGGCCGATCCCGCCGCGGGCGATCTGGTACTCGTCGAGGTCCAGCAGATCGATGTCGCGGCCGAAGTAGACCCGTCCCGAGTCCGGCCGGGTCTTGCCGGTGATCACGTCCATCATCGTGGTCTTTCCCGCACCGTTGGGGCCGATGATGCAGCGCAGCTCGCCTTCGTCGACTGCAAGGCTCAGGTGGTCGAGGGCCTTGAATCCGTCGAAGCTGACGCTGACGTCGTCGATGTAGAGGATCACGCCATGGCTGGTGCCGCTGAAGTCCGGTTCGGACTGCAGCAGCCGGAACACACGGTCCCGCCGGATCGGCTGGCGATAGGGCGCGAGACTCACGATTCACCCTCCCGGCGACGGCGGAACAGTCCTACGAGACCGCGGGGCAGGAACAGCGTCACCAGCACGAACAGCGCCCCGAGCGCGAACAGCCAGAACATCGGGTAGGCGACGGTGAACCAGGTCTTCGCGCCGTTCACCGCGAAGGCGCCGACGATCGCCCCGAACAGGCTGCCACGCCCACCCACCGCAACCCAGAGCACGGCCTCGATGGAACGGATCGGCGAGAACTCGCCCGGATTGATGATGCCCACCTGGGGCACGTACAGCGCGCCCGCGATGCCGGCCAGCACCGCGGAGAATACGAAGACCCACAGCTTGTAGTGGTCCACTCTGTAGCCCGAAAACCGGGTGCGGTCCTCGGCGTCGCGGACCGCGATCAGCACGCGGCCGAAGCGCGAGGTGACGATGTAGCGGCAGGCGAGGTACCCGAGGATCACCGCGATGCCCGAGGCCAGGAACAGTGCGACGCGGGTCTCGCGCGCCTGGACCGAGAAGCCGAGGATCTCCTTGAAGTCGGTCAGGCCATTATTGCCGCCAAAGCCCATCTCGTTGCGGAAGAAGGCGAGCATCAACGCGAAGACCAGGGCCTGGGTGATGATCGCGAAGTACACGCCGCTCACGCGGGAGCGGAAGGCCAGCCAGCCGAAGACCAGCGCCAGCAGCCCCGGCACCAGCATCGCCATCAGCAGCGCGAACCAGAACATGTCGAAGCCGAGCCAGAACCAGGGCAGCTCCTCGTAGCTCAGGAAGACCATGAAGTCCGGCAGCACCGGATGGCCGTACACGCCCTGCTCGCCGATCTGGCGGGTGAGGTACATGCCCATCGCGTAGCCACCCAGACCGAAGAAGGCCCCGTGCCCGAGGGAGAGGATCCCGGCGTAGCCCCAGATCAGGTCGATCGCCAGTGCCAGCAGTGCGAAGGTCAGGAACTTCCCGAGCAGGGCTACCCAGTAGCTCGACAGGTAGTAGGGCGAATCCGGTGGCACCATCAGGTTGGCGATGGGCACGGCGATCAGCATCGCCACGAGCAGACCGAGCACGAAGGTGCCGCCCCAGTCGCTGGTCAGCAGGCGTCGCGTCAGCATGGCGTCAGTTCTCCGCGGCCCGGCCCTTCTTCGGGAAGAGTCCGCGGGGCCGTTTCTGGATGAACAGGATGATGAAGATCAGCACGATGATCTTGGCCAGCACCGCCCCGACGTGAGGCTCGATGAACTTGGTCATGACCCCGAGGCCCATCGCTCCGACGAAGGTGCCCCAGAGGTTCCCGACGCCGCCGAAGACGACCACCATGAAGGAGTCGATGATATAGGCCTGTCCCATGTTCGGACCGACGTTGGTCAGCTGCGAGAGCGCCACGCCGGCAACGCCCGCCAGTCCCGCCCCAAGCCCGAAGGTCAGGGCATCCACCCAGCCGGTGCGTACGCCGAGGGCCCGGGCCATCGGCCGGTTCTGTGCGACGGCGCGTACCTTCAGCCCCAGGCTGGTCTTCTTCATCACCAGGATCAGCGCGACGAAGACCATGATCGCGAAGACGAAGATGTAGATGCGGCTCCAGGTCAGGGACAGCACCGGGTTGATGTTCAGCGACCCGCTCAGCCATTCGGGAGAGGCGACCGGCCGGTTCAGCGGCGAGAACAGGGTGCGCACCGCCTGCTGCAGGATCAGGCTGATGCCGAAGGTGGCCAGCAGCGTCTCCAGCGGCCGTCCGTACAGGAACTGGATCACGCCACGCTCCATCGCGATGCCAACCAGTCCGGCCACGACAAAGGCCGCCGGTATCGCCAGCAGAATGCCGGTGCTGAGCGTACCGGGTATCAGCGTCTGGATGAACCAGGTGGTGTAGGCCCCGATCATGATCAGCTCGCCGTGGGCCATGTTGATCACGCCCATCACGCCGAAGGTGATCGCCAGGCCGATCGCCGCAAGCAGCAATACCGACCCGGCGCTCAGACCGAAGAAGAGGTTCTCGCTGAAGCGGAAGAAGCGGATCCGGGACTCCGCGTGCTCGACTGCCTCCATCGCGGCCTCGCGAACGCGTTCGTCCGGGTCTTCCGCGGCAGTGGCCGCCAGTGCACGCCGGGCCTCGGGCAGCAGCGAGCCGCGCAGCGTGGCCACTGCCTCGATTCGCGCCGCCTCATCACCGGTGTCGAGGTGGGCGAGGGCCAGCAGGGTCTTCAGCAGATCGGAGGCCCGTTGATCGTCCTCGGTATCGAGCCGTTCCTCGAGAAAGGGCACGAGGTCGGGATTGCCCCCGTCGCGGATGAGCCGCGACAGGGACCGGATGCGGCGCTCCGGACGCGCGTCGGCCACGCCGGCTACGGCCACGAGACTGCGTAGGGCGTTGCGCAGCGGGTTGTGCACGGGGATACGTCGGGCCTCGGCCAAGACGTCCGCGGCGACGGCCTCGCCGCTGATGGCGTCGGTTCCGGCCTCGCGATCGTCGGCGTCGCGGATCAGGATCCGGGGCGGGCCGTCCCCGGTGGCGAGCAGCCGGCCGTCGGCCAGCGCAGCCAGGATGTCCGCGACCCTGGGATCCCCGGCCGCGGCCAGGGCCGCGGCAACGCGGCGTCGGTCGTTGAAGTTGCCGGCCGGCAGCTCCCTGATCAGGGTGTCCACGGAGGGGCCGTCGGTGGTATCCGCGTACGGTGCGCCAGGTGCCTGGTCTGGTGATTCGCCCGGTGCATCCGCGGCGACTGTCGGCAGGGCGAGCAGGAGGAGGACGCCAGTCAGCAGGCTCAGGGTTCGCCGGAGCCATTGGCGCAGGGGTGACGTGTCGCTGCGAATCACCGCGATCTCCGGGGTGGTGGAGGGTGCGATTGTCGGAAACGGGGCGGCGGCGTGCCCGCCGCCCCCAGGGTGGCTCAGTAGTTCTGGCCCCCGCACTCCTCGGTCACGGTGTTGTAGTTGCCGCAGGAGATCGGCGGGGTCCAGTCCGCGATGATGTCGCGGCTCCCCTCGAGGTGCGACGACCAGGCATCACCGGGGACTAGGTCGTCCGTTTGCCAGACCACGAGGAACTGGCCGTCCTCCTGGATCTCGCCGATCAGCACGGGCTTGGTGATGTGGTGGTTCACGAGCATCTCGGCGGTGCCGCCGGTGAGGTTCGGGACCTGCACGCCCTTCAGGGCATCGATCACCGTGTCCACATCCGTGGTGCCGGCATTCTCGACCGCCTGTGTCCACATGTGGAAGCCGATGTAGTGGGCCTCCATCGGATCATTGGTGACCCGGCTGTCGTCGCCGATGAACTCGTGCCAGTCCGCGATGAAGGCCTCGTTCTCCGGTGTGTCCACGCTCATGAAGTAGTTCCAGGCCGCGAGGTGGCCCACCAGCGGCCGGGTGTCCATGCCGGAGAGTTCCTCCTCGCCCACCGAGAAGGCGATCACCGGGATGTCCGTGGCCGACACGTCCTGGTTGGCGAGCTCGCGATAGAAGGGGACGTTGGCGTCGCCATTGATGGTCGAGACCACGGCCGTCGGCTTGCCCTGCTCTCCGAAGCGCTTGATCTCGGCCACGATGCTCTGCCAGTCGGAGTGCCCGAACGGCGTGTAGTTGATCATGATGTCTTCATCGGCCACGCCATTGGCCTTCAGATAGGCCTCGACGATGCGGTTGGCCGTGCGCGGATAGACGTAGTCGGTGCCGGCCAGTACCCAGCGCTCGATGCCGTAGTCGTTCATCAGGTAGTCGACCGCGGGAATGGCCTGCTGGTTGGGTGCCGCGCCGGTGTAGAAGATGTTGCGCGAGGACTCCTCGCCCTCGTACTGCACCGGATAGAACAGGATGCCGTTCAGCTCCTCCATCACGGGCAGGACCGACTTCCGTGCCACCGAGGTCCAGACGCCGAAGATCACGTCCACCTCATCCTGTTCCAGCAACTGCCGGGTGCGCTCGGCGAACAGCGGCCAGTCAGAGGCCGGGTCGACCACCACTGGCTCGAGGGGACGCCCGAGCAGTCCGCCGTTGCGGTTCTGCTCCTCGACCAGCATCAGCATCGTGTCCTTCAGGGTGGTCTCCGAGATCGCCATGGTGCCCGACAGCGAATGGAGGATGCCGACCTTGATCGGATCTTCCGCCTGTGCCGCGCCCGCGGACAGGGTCAGGGCGAGGGTGATTCCCGAAAGGCGGAGGGCCCTGAGCCAGGGGGACTGAATCATGCAGCGTTCTCCTGAGGTTGGCGGGTGGTTCGGTGGTGCGCCCGGTGGTTCCGTCCCGGCCGCGCCCACAGGGCACGCAGAACGGCCGCGTGCTGACTGGACGGTGCCCGCCGGACGACGGCAGGTTGTGCTCGAAGGAGGTGGCAGCAGGAAGCGTGCCAGCCGTGGCCCAGCCGTGACGGCACGCGGTGGCGGGGCCGGGTGTGGAGACGGTAATCAGGGAAAGGGGGCGCCGCCGGACCGTGTCCGATCAGGGGGGCTGCCCCGTGACGGTGCACCCGGCGGGATCAGCGCACCGGCCTGGTGCGTCGGACCGGTCAGCGGCCCCGGCCGAGCAGGTGCTCGCGCACGATGAACAGGCCGGCGATGGAGCGCGCCT
>NZ_JAWLBP010000051.1:0-11643 GCF_041687595.1 Guyparkeria sp.
AAGGAACGGACCATCGCCCGCTACCAGGGCCGGCACGTCGCCGAGATAACGAAGAAACTCCACGGCTGACCCCCATCCATGGCCCCGGCCGCGTACCCCGGGGCACCCAATCTCCCCTGCTATGGCGATTCCCAACGCTCCGAGGAAGCGCCGGCATCAAACCAGGTCGCGCGGGATCTCCTCGTCCCAGTTGTCCGAATAGACCCGCTTGTTCCCCTCCCAGGCGTCGAGTTCGGCGTGAATGACGAAATGCGTCTTCGTTGCCGTGAGCCTGGTTCGCGTCACGGTCCGCACTGACCAGTCCTCTCGACGGTAGCCTCGCTCCCATAGGGTCTCGCCCTTGGGAGAGAGGTAGTCATAGCCACGATAGCTGTACCACTCCAGGGCCTTGCGCTGCATCTCGAGGTTCGCCGGGCCGATATAGGTAGTGCCGTCGTCGTTGATCACCTCGAGCGTGGTCTCGTCGGTCTCAAGATCGCGTATTACCCGCCACTTGTGCCGGCCGGCCTCGACCGTTTCCGTCGGTGTGGGACGGGCGCCTTCGGCCGGGGGGAAATCGATCAGCGCATCCTCGTCATCCCGTCGGGGCCGTTCCGGCAGCACCAATCGGCTACTCCCCGTGAAGATCGTGAGACGAGCGGGTTCGGGCGCCGGCCAGGCCAGGGGCCAGTAGGAGGTGGAGATCGACAGGCGCAACCGATGGCCGGTGGGGAACACGTGGGCGATCTGATTGAGCTTCACGCTCACGCGGTAGCGTTCGCCAGGCCTGAGGGGTTCAGGCTGCTCGGAGCCGTGCCGGTGAGTGAGGTTCAGCAACCCGTAGGTCACGCGCGTGGCCTTGTCGTCGGGAGCGACATCGGACAGCCGCACGGCCACCATGGCCACCGGCCTGTCGGCGGACACGGCCAGTTCCAGCCGGCAGGCACCCAGAATCTCGAGCGGCTCGGACAGCCGCCCGGTATTGAAAACCAGTGCCCCGCCGTCCTCCTCGCGCTGGTCGTGCGGCAGATCGGGCGTGGCGGCGTAGGAACACCACTTGCCGGCAAATATGCCCACCGACAGCGGCGACTGGATCCACATGCTCTCCTCGTCGATGTGCCGTTCGCCCGGCTCGAGCGTACCCGGCCGGGCCAGGGTCAGCTCACGGGATCGGATCTCCGGCGATGGCCACTGCCGCTCGCCCACCCAACGCCCCTCGCGACGCTCGTAGAAGGTCGTCGGCGGTGCCGAATACTGCATCCAGGCGCGCAGCATGGGTTCGTCCATGATGTCGGTCTCGATGTCCTTGAGCCACTTGTCCCACCAGCGCAGGCACTCCTGCAGAAACCCGATCGCCGGGCCAGGTACGCCCTGGTGCGGATACTTGTGGCTCCAGGGGCCGACCAGCCCGAGACGCGGAACCCTGAGATTTTCCAGCAGGCGAAACACCGAGTTCGTGTAACCGTCGGTCCAGCCGGAGACGGCCATGACGGGGCACCGGATCGCGTCCCAGTCCTCGCAGACCGAGCCGTGCTGCCAGTACTCGTCACGCCGCTGATGCTCCAGCCATTTCTGCAACCACAGGCCGCTACCCCGCAGGCGCTCGAACCACATCTCGCGCCAGCGGTCGCCGACGATGTCCGGATCGGGCGGCAACGAATTGAAGGCGAACATGGTCGAGGCCCAGGAGAGGTTGTCGCCGAGCAGGCACCCTCCCATGTGATGGACGTCGTCGGCGTAGCGGTCATCGGTGGAGGCGACCGTCACCACCGCCTTGAGCTCGGGGGGCCGCATCGCGGCGATCTGCAGGCCGTTGAAGCCGCCCCAGGAGATGCCGATCATGCCCACCTGGCCGGAACACCAGGCCTGTGCGGCGAGCCATTCGATCACTTCCACCCCGTCGTCGAGCTCCTGCTGCAGGTACTCGTCCAGAAGCACTCCTTCCGAGTCGCCGCTACCGCGCAGGTCGACGCGCACGCAGGCGTAGCCGTGCGCCGCGAAATACGGATGCATCACGTCGTCACGCATGCGCGTGTTGTCGCGCCGCCGGTAGGGGATGTACTCGAGGATGGCGGGCACCGGGTCGGCAGTCGCGTCCTCCGGCATCCACACCCGGGCCGCCAGGCGAGTGCCGTCGCTCATGGGGATCCAGAGATGCTCGATCTCGCGAACGGGCTGTGGCAGCGGGTCGATGATCCTCACGGCGTCCCTCCTCGTTGGGTCGTCTTGATGATTGGCTCAGCCGGATTCCACGTCATGGAACTCCAGCGGCAGGCGCTCGAGCAGGGCCTGGTAGCGGTCCATCAGTTCATCGTGGCTCTGCCCGCCCATGAAGATCACGGCCACCTCGTAGCTGTAGACCTCCTGGCCGCGCATCTCGGACAGGCGCATACCCTCCTCGACCTCGACCTGGATGCGGGTGCCGGGAAACTCCCGTTCCAGCGAACCGATCTCGTCGTCGGTGGGCACCCGGGTGACGACCGCATCCTCGAAATGCCGCAGCATGAACTTGATCGCCACCCGGTGCGGCCCTTCCCAGCGAGGGAAGGAAGGCCGACGGCCAAGGGCCAGATCGATGGCCACCTCATGGTGCGAGGCTCCGGCCACATCCATGAACAGTGGTGAATGCGACTTGGAAATCCGGGTGTTGACCTCCAGCAGCCAGATCCGGTCCGTGTCCTCGTCCCAGAAGTACTCGATGTTGAACGGCGTGTCGTCCAGGTCCATCGACGGGACCGCCCGACGGGTAATATCGAACATCCGCTCCTGGACGGACTCGGGCAGTTGCGAGGGGAACTCGTACCGCGAGAACGACGAACCGATGCCTCCTCCCCGGATGGAATCGACCACGCCGTAGACCGTGGTCCTGCCGTGGCGGACAAAGCCCTCCAAGGTGCACTGCCAGCCGTCGATCGGCTTTTCCAGCGTGCAATGCCAGGCATCGATGTCGGTGGGAATGTCGGAAGGCAGGTTTGCCCGGCAGGTGAATCGATCGAATGGCTCGCCGAACAGACCGATGCCGGCACGCAGGCCGGCCAGGGCCCGTTCCAGATCCTCCGGGCCGTCGACGCGGTAAACCATCATCGAGGAAAACCCGATGTTCGGCTTGATCCAGAACGGGAAGTCCAGCTCCACCCGGTCGGCCGCGTCCGGGTCGAAGGGATCGAGGGCCTGAAACTCCGGGATGTTCTCCGGAATCACGCGGGCCTGGCGCAGCCGTGACCAGTACTTGTGCTCGGCGATCAGGATGCCTTCCAGGCTGGGCCCGGGCAGCCCAAGGGCGTCACGAAAGACCACCCGCAGGGCGGTAGTGGGGAAGTCCCAGTGCCCGATGACGGCATCCGGCCGCACGCCGGAGGCCTCGATCTCGCTCGTCCCCCGTTCGATCATCTCGTCGATCGGATAACTCTCCGGGTGAACAACCATGCCGTAGGGCAACAACCCGTGGAAGACGTAGTCCCCGGCGTGGCGAACGCCCTCGAGCTGCCGGAGATGAAAATCGTCCAGACCGATGACGAAGACGTGCTTGGTCATGTTTCACCTCGCTGGAATGGATGCAGCCGGTCCGGCCAATGCCGCCTTGCACCAGTCCCCGAGAGTAGTTGCTGTTCGACCACCTTGCCGCTTCCATGCCCAAGCGAGTGGACTACGCTGGAGAAACATGACCTGACAGCCAGCGGGGCGGCACATGAGCCAGTCAACGCACGATTGCCGCATCGAGGACAAGGTGGCCTTCCTCGGCCGGCCGGAGGCCTATCCGGACGAACAGCCCGCTCGTGTCGAGGTGATCGAGACCCACATGTCCTGGGTGTTCCTCACCGACGCCCATGCCTACAAGCTGAAGAAGCCGGTGCGCTACGAGTTTCTCGACTTCAGCACCCTCGAAGCCCGTGGACGCGACTGCGCCGCCGAGGTCCGGCTCAATCGCCGACTGGCACCGAACACCTACCTCGGCGCCCTGCCCCTGAATCTCGACGACCAGGGGCGGCTGACCCTGGGCGACGGTGGCCGGATCGTCGACTGGGTGGTGAAGATGCGCCGCCTGCCGGCCGAGCGCATGCTCGATCTCGTGATCCGCGAACGGCGGCTCCGCCCAACGGACACCCTCGCGGTGGCCGAACATCTCGCCGCCTTCTACTCGCGCTGCGAGCCGGTCGCGCTGTCACCGGATCGTTACCGGGCACGCCTGTGCAAGGACATCACCGCCAACCTCGAGGCCCTGAGCGAGCCGCTTCACGAGCCGGACGACGGGCAACTCGGGCGCATCGGCAAGGCCCTGCTCGGCCTGCTGTCGAGCGAACCGGAACGGTTCGACGCCCGGGTCTCGGGTGGACACGTAGTGGAGGGCCACGGCGACCTGCGCCCCGAGCACGTCTGCCTCGAGGATCCTCCGGTGATCTTCGACTGCCTGGAGTTCGACCGGCGCCTGCGCACGCTCGACGCGGCCGACGACCTCGCCTTCCTGGCGATGGAATGCGACCGACTCGATGCCCCCGAGGTAGGCGACACTCTCTACCGAGTCTACGAAGAACATTGCGGCGACCGGCCGGAGGGGCGCCTGATCGCGTTCTACAAGAGCCGCCAGGCCTGCCTGCGGGCGAAACTGGCGCTCTGGCACATCTTCGAGCTGCCCACGGACGAGTGGGAGCCGTGGCGGGACAAGGCCCGGAGCTACCTCGCCCTGGCCGAAGACCTGGCCCGGCAGTGCCAGGGAGACCGTTAGAAAACCGAGCTCAAGAGGCGCGCGCCTGCCCCCCGTGCAGGCGCGCGATCGCCTCGGCGAACAGCGGTGCGGCGGAAACGACCTCGAGCCGCCCACCCAATGCCTCGCGGTCGATTTTCACCGGCCAGATGCTGTCGGTGATCAGGACCCGGTCGAAGGCATCGCTGCCAAGATTCTGCTGCGCCCCGTGCGCGAACGCCCCGTGCGCAGCCACCGCCAGCACCCGCCGGGCACCCGCCTCGCGGCAGCTGCGCGCCGCATGGGTCAGGGTGCTCCCGGTGGCGATCAGGTCGTCCACGAGTATCACGGTGGCATCGCGCACATCCCCGACCAGTCGCCCGAGCGTCAGTTCGCCCGCTCCCCGGATCTTCTCGAAGAAGGCGTCTTCGACGTCCCGGTCCAGCGCCAGGGCGAGATCCTCCCGGAAACGCACCGCGCGCTTGACGCCACCGACGTCGGGCGAACAGACCACTACCGGGTGCCCGGCATCGATCCTCGGGGCAAGCTCGGGCACGAACAAACGATGCATCCCGAGGCGTTCGGTCGGCACGCGAAAGGCGTTGTCGAAGGCGGCCTCGTTGTGCACCTCCAGCACCACCACGCGATCGACACGCATGGCCTCGAAGAGTTGCGCGAGGTATCGGAGGGTGACCGGGTCGCGCGGCTGCGTGCGCCGATCCTTGCGGGCATAGCCCAGATAGGGAACGACCGCGGTCACTCGAGCCGCCCCGGCATCCTTCACGCAGGCGAGGAAGAACAGCAGGCGGCACAACCGGTCGTTGACGCTGTGCCCGGGGTCAGAATGCAGCGAGTGCAGGACGTAGACATCGCGGTCGCGCACGCTTTCCAACGGACGGGCCTTGTGCTCGCCATCCTCGAACGCGCGTTCCTCGTGATCGGCCAGGCGCGCGCCCAGTTCCGCCGCCACGCTCTCGCCGAATCCGCGAGATCCCTCCAGGGCGAAGAGCATGGGACCCTCGTCGACCATGGCGTCGCCGCGGCTTGCCCACATGCCGAACGGGGTCAGGACGCCCTGCCCGCTGCCGTCGCCTCGGGCACCTCGACCAGCTCGCCGGTCTTGCAATCGTAGATGTACCCGTAGACCGGGATGTTCGACGGGACCATGGGGTTGGCGCGGATCCGTTCGACGTCCGCCACCACGCTTTTCGCGTTGTCGCTGATCGTCAGCCATTTGACGTACCTGCCCTCGGTCGTGCCGCCGCCGGCATCGCTGTCGTGCCAGCCCGTCTCGTCGACCGTGGCCGTCTCCAGGCTGCGAGACAGCAGGTCCGACATGGTCTCGTCATCGAAGGTCAGCATGCCGCAGTCCGTGTGATGGATCACGAACCATTCCCGGGTCCCGAGCAGCTTGTAGGAAATCACCAGCGAACGGATCGCGTCGTCCGACGCCCGACCGCCGGCATTTCGTATGACGTGGGCGTCCCCCTCGGCCAGTCCCGCGTACTTGGCCGGATCGAGCCGGGCATCCATGCAGGTCAGGATGGCGAAATGCCTGCCCGGGGGCATCGGCAGGTCGCCCTTGTCACCGAACCCGGCCACGTAGTCGGCATTGGCCGACATGATTTCATCGACGATCTTGCTCATCTTGCGTCTCCTCTGGACTGCCGCGGAACGAGGGCTCGCCGGGTCGGCGAGCATCGGGCGCAGGGCGCTCGCCGAGCCCCCTGCGCCCGACGACTCCCTCCCGGTTCAAGTTAGTACGAAGCGGTCCTGACTACAGGAAACAATTGACCGGCGGTCGACTCGATCCGCCAATGCCTCTCGCGATTAACGAAACGTGCCGGCGGAAACTAAGGTAGTGGCAAGTCCCTCCGAACATCACCGCCGAGGACCGGTCACCATGAGTGCAGCGAAAGACAACGCGGCCGAGAGGAAGGAGACCACCCTGATGCTGACCGGTGACGTGATGACCGGGCGCGGCATCGACCAGATCCAGCCGCTGCCCTCCGACCCCAGCCTGTACGAGGGCTACATGCACGATGCCCGCGGCTACGTGCGCCTCGCCGAAGAGGCCAGCGGCACCATCCCGCGCCGGGTCGCTCCGGAGTACATCTGGGGGGACGCCCTGCCCGCCCTGGCGGGAGTCCGCCCGGACCTGCGCATCATCAACCTGGAGACATCGATCACCACCGCCGACACCCCGTGGCCGGGCAAGGGAATCAACTACCGCATGCACCCGGCCAACGTCGGCTGCATCCGGGCAATCTCGCCGGACTGCTGCGTGCTGGCGAACAACCATGTGCTCGACTGGGGGCGGGACGGCCTCGTGGAAACGCTGCATGTGCTTGAAGGTGCCGGCATCCCGACGGCCGGTGCCGGTCGCGACGCCGACGAGGCCACGGCACCCGCCGTCTTGCCCCGACCGGACGGGGGCCGGCTACTGGTGTTCGCCGCCGGCCACCGCAGCAGCGGGGTACCCGACGACTGGGCGGCCGGAACGGGACGGCCCGGCGTGCACTGCCTGCCGGACTTCTCCGCCGCCACGCTCGACCGTCTGGCCGGGCGGATCGAGGCGGCACGCCGACCGGGAGACCAGGTGATGCTGTCCATCCACTGGGGCGGGAACTGGGGCTACGAGATACCGGACGAGCATCGCACTTTCGCCCACGGGCTGATCGAACGGGGCGCCGTGGATCTCGTCCACGGGCACTCCTCGCATCATCCGAAGGCGATCGAGGTCCATCGCGACCGGCTGATCCTCTACGGCTGCGGCGACCTGCTCAACGACTACGAGGGCATCCGGGGGCACGAGGCCTACCGGGGGGATCTCGCATTGATCTATCTGCCGGTCCTTCACGACGGACGGCTCGTCGCCCTGCACATGCTGCCCTACCGGATCGGACGCTTCCGCCTCAACCGTCCGTCATCGGAGGACATCGACTGGCTGGAGTCGACCATGGACCGCGAGGCCGCGCGCTTCGGAGGCCGCGTGGATCGGACAGCCGACGGCGCGCTGGCGCTTCAGTGGCAGCCCGGGGCCTGAGGGGACAAGAGAGACCGACCGAGGGTCGCGCTGCTCAGAAGCCCTGACCGAGCAGGCCGAGAACGCCCAGTACGATCAGGTAGATCGCCACGATGTAGTTGAGCAGCTTGGGGAGGATCAGGATGGCGATGCCGGCGCCAATGGAGATCAGGGGGACGAGTTCGAGGTGGATGGTCATGGAGAGCCTCCTGCGGTGTGTATGTGGTGCGTTCCTGCGCGCCCGCGAACGGTTCTCGCCGGGCGCCTGCGAGAAAGCTATCAGGTCACGGGGCAGCTGTCTCCTGTCCCGAGCGGTATTCAGTCCCCCTCGCGCTCGATGTCGCAGCAGGGTGTAGCGGTCTCGGCCACTTCCAGCACGGCCCCGGTGACCGGGTTGGGACGGAAGGTGGTACAGCCCTTGAGCCCGAGTGCGTGGGCGCGACGGTAGATCGCCTCGAAGCGCTCGAAGGGCATGTCCTCCGGGACGTTGATGGTCTTGGAGATGGCGCTGTCGACGTACGGCTGCAACGCCGCCTGCATGGCCAGGTGTGCCTCGGGATCGAGTTCGTCGGCCTGCACGAAAGCATCCGGCAGGTGCTGCCCGGCATGCCCCTCCTGCCAGAGCCGCCAGGCGTGGTCGCTGATCGGGTGCGACGCTCGGCGGCCATCACGCTCGATCACCTGCCGGGTGAACGTGAAACGGAAGACCGGCTCGAGCCCGGAGGAAACATTGTCCGCCAGCAGGCTGATCGTCCCGGTCGGGGCGATCGCGGTGAGGTGGCTGTTGCGGATACCGTGCCGGGAGATGCCGTCGCGGATGTCCGCCGGCAGGGAGCGGATGAACTCTCCACCGAGATACGCCTCGCGCTCGAGGAAGGGGAAAGCCCCCTTCTCTCTCGCCAGATCGACCGAGGCCCGGTAAGCCGCGTGCGTGATCGTCCGCATGGCCGTGGCGGCCTGCTCACGGGCCTCGTCGGTGTCGTAGCGCAACCCCAACATGATCAGCGCGTCGGCCAGGCCCGTCAGTCCCAGGCCGATCCGTCGGGTACCGCGTGCCTGCTCGGCCTGGGCATCCAGCGGAAACCGCGACACGTCGATCACGTCGTCGAGCATGCGCACGGCGACGGCCGCCATCCGGGCCACAGCCTCGAGATCCAGCCGCGCGACGGGGGTAAACGGATCGCGCACGAATCGCGTGAGGTTGATCGATCCCAGGTCGCAGGCCCCGTAGGGCGGCAAGGGAATCTCCCCGCAGGGATTCGTCGCGGAGATGCATTCGCGGTACCAGAGGTTGTTCGCCCGGTTGATCCGGTCGACGAACAGCACCCCCGGCTCGGCGTGCTCATAGGTGGCTCGCATGATCCGGTCCCAGAGCCGACGCGCCGAGACGCGCCGCACCACCCGGCAAGCCACCGGCGCATCGAAACCCGGCCAATGGCGTTCGAGCCGCTCGCCCTCGCCGTCTTGCATCGCCTCGGCGGGAAACACCAGCGGCCACTCGGCGTCGTTCGCCACGGCTTCCATGAAGTCGTCTCCGACGAGCACGGAGAGATTGAAGCGCGTGAGTTCACCGGCCTCGCGCTTGGCATCGACGAAGGTCTCGATGTCGGGATGATCCACCCGCAGGGTCGCCATCATCGCACCCCGGCGGGCCCCCGTGGAGAGGATGGTCGCGCACATCGCATCCCAGATGCGCATGAAGGAAACCGGACCCGAGGCGATGGTGCCGCTGTGCCGGGCCGGCGTGCCGGAGGGTCTGAGCGTGGAGAAGTCGTAGCCGACGCCGCCGCCCTGCTGCATGGTCAGCGCCCCCTCCTTGAGGGCGTCGAAGATCCCGTCCATGGAATCCTCGATTCTGCCCATGACGAAGCAGTTGAACAGCGTGACGATCCGGTCGGTGCCTGCACCGGCAAGCACCCGCCCTCCGGGCAGGAAGCGGAATCCCTCGAGCACCTCGCGGAAACGGGCTTCCCAGTCACCCGGACGGGGCTCGACGGCAGCAAGCGCGTGAGCCACCCGGTCCCAGGAATCCTCGATGCACCGCTCGCCGGGCTGGCGATAGCGCGAATCCCAGATCGTGCGGCTGATGTCGCTGGCGAAGGCGTCACGTTCCATGCCCGAAGCTTAGGCCACCTCAAACCGAAGGACGAGATCCTGCACTCCGAGAACGCGGGGCATGGTCCGTTGGACTGCCGGCAGGCGGCGCCCGGGCGTCAGACGTACTGCATCACCAGGTCGGTGAGGCTCTTCGCACCGCGCTTCTTCAGGTACTTCTGGATGGCGTCGAAGCCGGCGGCCACCTGTCTGTCCCGCGGCTGGGCCTGCTCGACGGCGACGATGTCGGCATAGACCTTCGACCACTCCTTGACCGCCTCGCGCTTGGGCATCATGCGCACCGAGCTGTAGCCGGTGATCTCGCCGCTGGCATCCTTGCGCGGCGCCACCCGCGTGAAGACCCAGTAGTTGTCGCCGTTCTTCGCCCGGTTGTTGACGAAACCGAAGAACTCGTCGCCGCCCTGAATGATCTGCCACATGGCGTAGAACACACCGCGAGGCATGTCGGGATGACGGAGGATGCTGTGGGGCGAGCCGATCAGTGCGTCCTTGCTGAAGCCGGAGATCCGGATCATCGTCGGGTTGGCGAAAGTGATCACCCCCCGGATGTCGGTGCGGGACTGGATGGTGTCGTGGGGGGACAGGATGATCTCGTGCCCGGTGACCGTACGGTCAATCATGCAATGCTCCCTAGTGTTCGAGAGGCGGCGGGTGGCCGAAATATGCCAATCCTAAGATTCTTGCCCGGCACGCCACAAGGAAAACTACGCCCACTGCGACCGTATTGAATCGCCCGGCCCCTATCTGAGCGCGCCCTCCTCGGCCAGCCTTGCATGGATGCGTCCGGCCATCTCCCGATAGCCCGCGGTGTTCAGGTGGACCTGGTCCGACTTGTAGGCCGGCTTTTTCAGCAGGCTCGCGACCATGCCATCCATCAGGACTACACCATGCTGCTCGGCCAATTCCTGGTAGAAGGGAGCCGAACGGGAGAAAAGCGACTTCTCCGGGACACCCACCAGCAACACCTGAACGCCGCGTTCGAGTGCCATCTCGATCATCCGGGAAAGATTGCGCTTCGCCTCGGTCGGGCTGCCGTTACGCAGGATATCGTTGCCGCCGAGCAGCAGAATCATCAGGCCCGGATCGGTCTCGTCGAGCACCGCGGGCAGCCGTTCCAGCCCCTCGGCGGTCGTCTCGCCGGATACCCCGGCATTCACCACGGTGTGCCCGGACAACGCCGCCAGGCGGGCGGGATAGCTGGTGTCCGCCGAGGCGCCGACACCTTCGGTCAGGCTGTCACCAAACGCCAGAATCACATCGCCCGGCGCCAGCGGTTCCAGGGAACCGCCGCCGCACCCAGTCACCAGTAACGCGACCAGGAGGGCGAACGGCCGAAGCGCGCTCTGCCTCGATCGGACACCGAGCCGTCCGACGGACACGACCCACCTGGGGAGAAATTTGATCACTTGTCCCTCGCTGTTCGCCCTGGGTTTCGACGGGAACCATACCGCCCCTGGCCAACTGTCGGGCCGCAGGGAAGTTGTTGTCTTTCTGTGCTATTACCTCTAGCTGGGATAAACGGTTTCCGTCCGCATGGGATCGCTCGCATGCGAACAGAAATTCCCCAGAGGCATCTGCCGCATTCGACAGATGGAATCCGATCATCCTGGCTTCCAACACCATGGAGGAAGCGCACCATGACACAGAAAAGACTCTTTCGAGAACTCGCTGCCTGCACGCTCGCCGTCGCAATGGCAGGCGCCGCCCCGGCGACACTCGCCGCCGATGACGAAACCGAGAAACAGACGCGCAAGAGCGGCCCCCCGATGATGCAGAACGGCGGCCCCGGCGGTGGCTACGGACCCGGCATGATGCAAGGTTACGGACCCGGTGGTGGTTACGG